>JAYVNW010000817.1:0-4657 GCA_043758225.1 Candidatus Kuenenia sp.
TTCGAAGACTTCAATCGCTTTCGTTCGCTGACGTGATCGCGTGAAGGCGGAACCCAGTTGAGTCAGTGCTTTGAGACGCAGCTTTGGATCATTTGCAGCTTCCTGTAACAGAGGCACCGCCAGCAACGGCTTCGATTTGCCGATGTACATCATGCCTTCCATGAGCTTCATGTCGGCTGCATGATCGGGGTACTTTCTGAGTTTCTCAACGCTGCGTTCCACGACGACCACATCGCCCTTGGCAAGCGCGTCGAGCCCTTCCTGCACAAACAGCTTCGGATCCTCCGGGATCGCCTTTTGAATTACCGTCACACCGACGAAAAGCCCAAATCCACCGATCACCAGCCAGAGCCACCAGGGAACTCCATTAGACACTCGCTTTGGTAGAGGAAGGGGCCTGGAGGACGGTGGCTTCGGAGACATAATTCGAGCTGCTTCACTTTAGAACGGATGAGACCTGGGCAACAATCGATGGTTGTTACGGCGTTTTGGTCTATAGTATTTGGACTTTTCGCTGGAGTACAGGCTTTCGCCTGCCAGTTTGCAGCCCGATGGCTGTACTTTGCAGAACAATTATGTTTCTGAGCGAATTTTAATGCCCGATCTCCCACCTTCCGCTTCTCGCCGAAAAATGCTTTTGGCCCTGAATCCGGCCATGGCGTTCGAAAAACGCGAATCCCAGGCGATCTTAGCGCTGACACCGCGAATTCAGCCATCGGCTGGCGTAACGGTTCGGCTTTCCGCCCGTATGATGGCCTGCGACTTTTCCGTGATCATGAATCCGGGGCAGACCGAGCAAATTGAGGTGGCGGGGGAAGCTTTGGAAATCGTCAGCGCAATTGAAGGCTGGCTGAGTATTTACAGGGATTCCAGCGAATTATCGACCGTGAATCGCGTTGCAGGGCAGACTGATGTTCACGTTCGGCGCGAACTTTTTGAACTCTTGAAAAAAGCCTTTGAGATCCATCTGCGAACCGACGGCGCGTTTGATATGGCGACGGGTTCTTTGACTCGACTTTGGCGAACCTGCCGCCGCGAAAACAGAATTCCCCTTCAAGCTGAAATTGACGTCGCATTGCAGCATGCAGGTTTGAAACACCTGGAATTTCATCCGGAATCACAAAGCGTCGCCTTTCGTCAGCTGGGAATTGTGCTTGATCCCGGAGCCATCGGAAAAGGCTACGCTCTTGACGAAGCGCGTGATTGGCTGCAAAAACGTGCTCACGGGCCGAGTTCCTTTCTGCTGCATGGGGGGCACAGCAGCCTTATTGGGCAGGGAGAACACAACGGACATCCAGGCTGGCCGGTCGGTATCGGAAATCCACTGTTCACAGAAAAACGCTTGGGGACGCTGCTGCTTTGCGATCAGGCGATGGCGACGAGCGGCTCAAACATTCAGTTTTTCCGACATGAAGGAAAACGCTACGGGCACATCCTTGACCCCCGAACGGGCTGGCCGGTCGATGGAATGCTGTCCGTGACAGTTTTGGCACCCTCAGCAGCACTCGCAGATGCCCTGTCGACGGCATTTTTCGTCATGGGAGTCGAAAAAGCTCGACTCTGTTGCGAGAATTGGCCAGAAGTCGGTGCTATCCTGTTGCCCTTTCCCGACAAGGGAAACAAAGTTCATCCCACCATTGTCAACATTCCAGAGGAACTCATTGTGTGGGACGAAGACCAGGTGGATCGAACGTAGGCACGGGACTCCAGTCTCGTCCTGATCTTGACGTGTCCTGAAGGGTCTGGAGACCCATCCTGTTAAAATCGGAGATTTTTTTCCGTGGTTGATATTCGTCGATATTCGTGTGCGGCTGTCATTCTGCTCGTCGTACTGCGAGTCGGAATTGGCTGGCAGTTGCTCTATGAGGGCATGTGGAAAATTAACACGCAGGGCACGCAGACGCCATGGACGTCCGATGGCTACCTGAAGAGCGCCCAGGGACCGTTTCGCAATTTGTTCCGTTTCATGGCTGGAGATGCCGACGACAAGTCATGGCTGGATGCGGATTCTGTGGCAATTCGTTGGGACACCTTCAACAAAAGGTTCAGCAGCCATTACGGACTTAGCGATAGCCAGAAAAGTCGACTCACAACAATGATCGACGGCACCGCCAGTCATGATGCGGTACTGGACCTGTCAACGCTGCCGGAAGGAGTCGATTTTGCAGCGCTTAAGCTGGACAAAACAATCTCGTTTGATGCAACGGCGAAGCGACTGAAAATCGATGGTCAACGACGCATGATTGCAACCGAAAAAGCGAAGCTTGAAGAACAAGTCGCCGGTCGCGAAGGTGCGGACTACGATAAATATCGCAAAGCGCTGGACGACGCTTTCTCGCGTGCAAGTCGACTGTCTTACAAAGAACGCATGCGAGCTCATTTGCTCGGTGATCCCGAAAATGCCGGATTGATCGATGGTCGCATCGGCCAGATTCAGCTTTACGACCAAATGTTGAAGCGTTACGAAGACCGCCTGCAGTCGGCAAAGACACAGTCTGAAAAAGATCAGTTGAATCGCATCTGGTCTGACGTGCGAGAGAAAGATCGCGACCTGGCTGGTCCGCTGCTGGCGATGGATAAGGAACTGCACGAAGATGCGATGAAGCTGCTGGAAGTTTCACAGTTGTCACGAGGCCGGCTGGCTCCGCCTCTGTCACCCATTCGCATTGTGGACCTGTTAACAATCACTGGCCTGGCGGGACTTGGAATTCTCTTGATCATTGGCTTGTTTACAAGGTTTGCAGCATTTTCTGCTGCCTTCATGGTGCTTGGTTTTTATCTCGCCATGCCGCCGTTTCCTGGCGTACCGGAAGCACCTGGTCCTGAGCACAGCTTTATTGTCAATAAGAACCTGATTGAAGTCTTTGCCCTGTTGGCGCTGTCGTCAGTCCCGTCAGGTTATTGGTTTGGACTCGACAAATTGGTGGCCGGATTTTTCGCGAAGAAAAAGTTGGCTGATGTGGCGGCAAAATAATGATTGAATTGACTCATGCACTGACCGGTCACTATCGCCCATTCGTACTCGACATAACTTAAAAATAATTGACATTAAGCCAACGGCATTCAGCTCACAACGACACACTAAATATCAAAATCATATGGGAGTACAATAACATGGAAATCACACCTGAGCAGACTCAGATTGGAAAAGACAACTTTAACGAAGTTGTGGGCATTACTCGCCGCGACATGATGAAGGCGACGGCCGCCGTTGGTGTCGGTCTGGGCGCGATGTATTTTGACTACGACAAACTGAATGGCTCACCGATCAAAGCGGCGTTCATCGGTTGCGGTGACGAAGCCAACGTGCTGATGACCGAGCATCCGATGGACTATATGGAACTGGTCGCCATCGCAGATCCTCGCAAAGCAAACATCGATGACACTTTCAAAGGCACTCATCCGGAAGCTCGCATCGGCCTGGTTAAGAAGCTGGGTCAGGAAAAAGCGGCGAGGGTTCAGGTCTTCGGCAGTCACCTCGAATTACTGCAGGCTCGTGCCGATGGCAAGGTTGACTTTGAGATGGTTGTCATTGCCGTGCCGCTTAGCCAGCACGCTCCGATTACAATCGCCTGCCTGGAAGCCGGATTGCACGTGCTGACGGAAAAGTTGATGGCCCATAACATCACCGAATGTAAGCAGATGATTCGCAAGGCCGAAGAAAAAGGCCTGCTGCTGGCCGTCGGTCATCAACGTCACTACAGCGTGCTCTACGATAACGCCAACGATCTTATCAAAAAGGGTCTGCTGGGCGACATCAAATTTATCCGCGCTCAGTGGCATCGCAACAACAGTTTCCCCGGCCGCGACAGCTGGCGGAAGTGGGAAGACACGCCGAAAGCAGAAAAGGATGGTCTGCTGGAACTCGAAAAATCCGGCAAGCTCAAAGAACTCGGCTACGACAGTGCTCAACAGCTTGTTGACTGGCGTCTTTACAACAAGACCGGCGGCGGCCTGATGGCAGAACTTGGCAGCCATCAGATGGACGCGTCCAGCATCTTCCTTGGTAAGAAGCATCCGCTGGCAGTGCAGGGCTTCGGCGGCAAAAACTTTTACGGCATGGAGGGTGTTGGTCCGGAAGACAAATGGAAAGACGATCGAGATATCGACGATCAGATTTTCGTGACGCTGGAATTTCCGGGCAAGACCCACGAGCAGAACAAAAACGATGTCGCTGTCGTGACCTATTCTTCAATCAGCACAAACCGTCAGGAATTCTACGGCGAAACTGTCTTTGGCAGTCGTGGAACCTTGATCATGAAAGAAGAAAAAGAAGCGTTGCTTTACAAAGAGCAAAGTCCATCAAGCGGTGGCGGTCTTGATCAGCGACTGTGGGTCATCGACAACGCGAAAGGCGGCGGACCGGCTCTCGACAGTTACAACACTGCCGCGCCAACTGCGGCCGGCGCGATGGCTCAGGCCGGTATGGGTGACAAGGTCAGCCGCGGTTACAAAGAAGAAATGGAACACTTCTGTTACTGCGTCAGCAACAAGCTGGGACCTGACAAGCTGCGATGCAACGGACGTGTGGCCATGGCCGATGCCATCATGGCCTTGACGGCCAATCTTGCCATGAAGCACAAGAAGCGTATCGTGTTCAAGGACGCATGGTTCGACCCCGCAAGTGATGCTGTTCCGGAAACTGATGAACAGATTA
>JAYVNW010000818.1:0-2536 GCA_043758225.1 Candidatus Kuenenia sp.
AAAAATACTGATGAATATGTGAAAGAACGTCTGGATCTGGTGGATGGACAACTCACGCGAATTCAGCGAACTCTGCGAGAACTTACAGGATTCAGCCGCCCCACAAATCAGCAGCAATCAACGGTCGATGTTCACGCGGCGATCAACGATGCGTTGAACATCGCGAAGTATTACAAACGCTGGAAAGGCAAGACGATCGTTTCCACATTCGCAGCCGATCTGCCGCACATCCGGACGGTGTATGACCAACTGGTGCAGGTGATGTTGAATTTGATCCTCAACGCGCTGGACGCAACTGAGGAAGGTGCCGCAATGGAGATCACAACTAAGCTGATTCCTGAAACCGATTCTGTTCCCGCTCGAATCGGCATTCATGTGCGTGACGAAGGCCATGGAATCCCCAGGGAAGCTCAAGAGCAGATTTTTCAGCCGTACTACACGACCAAAGATCACGGTACGGGGCTTGGCTTGTTTGTGTGTCGGCAACTGACGCGACATGCACTTGGGGGGGAAATCCTGCTTGTCAAATCGACGCCGCACGGGACAGAATTTATTGTCACACTGCCAGTCGTTACTGACACGTCATCTGAATCCCGTTCGCACTCTTCGATCGTGCGGACACCAGAATCGATCTTGAAATAGGACAGGATCTGGCTGGCGATCGAAAGGCACTTAACCAGCGAGCGGAGGGAACGTAATCCCCCGGATTTGTTCTACCCTGTTTTTCGTCCGCCGTACAAAGTTGTCGCGACTTTGATGTGACTCACAGCTCGCCAAAATGGCGCTACTCCGGCAGCTCTGCTGGCAATGAAATGTCAGGCGTGATTTCCGGCATTTCGTTCGGCGATGGAACTGACGGCGAATTTGATCGCTGATTGTTCTGCGTCACCGCATAGATTCCACCTGCCACAGCGATCACAAGCAGAACTGTCAGCAGGATTTTCCAGACGCTGTAGGGACGTTCGCCCTGAACCTCGCCAGTCGCCGCGTTAATAAAAACCTGATACGTTTTGTTGTTGAACTTATAGGCCAGGAGCCATACGGGAAGCAACAAAAGTTTATAGGTGACCGCATCGTATCGGCTGTTGACTGAATTCACCATTTGCGTATCACCGCCGATTCGCTGTCGCACCTCTGCTTGAATCGCTGCGTCGATTCGCGTCTTGCCATCCTTGAAACAATCGTCCAGTTCAATGTCATACGTTCGCGCCATCAGACCAGCGAGCATCTGTTGATCAAACGGAACCACTTTCAGCAGCGGCCATGGTTCCAATTCCAGCATAAAATCACGCCGCATGCCCGTGTTCGCAAGCACCAGGACATCGTCAAAAAAACGCTGAAAGTTTCCACTGGCCGGATACCAGCGTGTACGACGTTCGGTGCGGCGTTCTTTCCCAGTGCCAACCGTGACGTAGTAGTATTCGCCTCGTTGTCCCGAGTACGCAGTGAGCGTCATGGAATCAAACGTGAAATACGACAAGTAAACGCCATTGAACTTTCCGTCGGTGCCGCTGGTACGAAAACTGTTCGGCGCGAACCAGCGTGAATTGACCCAATGGCTTAGATTCTCTTTCGCATGATCGCGATCGATTTGAAAAGGCAGCACACCATCGACTGGTATCCGATGCGCTTCGGACTTATGAGCTTTCTCAAGCTGCACCGGTGATCCGCAATACGGACAAAACGTACTGGTCAAAGTGCCATAGAATTCGACATTTCCTCCGCACGAACCGCAACGCAGTTCCCGGTGAGTCGATTCTGCTTCGGTGGCGTCCGGATCAGCATTGACCTTCTTCGTTTGAGCCTGTTCGCGCCACTGACGAATGCGTTCCAGCATCGTATGGAAGTCCTGCTCCAGCAGTTCGCCCTCCAGCCGCCGCTCGATCTGCTTCACATGTCCGCAATACGGACATTTCAGAGCCTGCTCGCCGATGTTGAATTCGAGATCAGAACCACACGATTCGCAGGGAAAAATACGACCTTCGCCGCCATCGAAAGTTTGGCCAACTTCGCCCGTGCGGACGTCCCTGCGATGGATATCCAAAGGTCCATCGGGATCGTTCAAATCCGCTTGTTCCGGCATTGCCGCCGAAAACTGCCGTTCGTCCGGTTCGAGAGCCATCGATATCCTGCCAAATTTCCTGCAGTGGGGGTGTATGTCTTGAAAGAGTGACAGCGTATCAGGTAAGGACCGCTCGATCAATTAGCCGCCAATAGTCGCCTTTCGCTCCGCGAAAGTAGCGTTTTGTTTCGCTGAGCAACGTTGAGTTTCTTGTACGGGACCAGCGAATTGCTGGCGCGCTCCATTCTCGGAGCGAAAGGCGACAATCTGTCAGCAGAAGGCATTAGTTCACCATCTTCACGGCGTCATTGATGGTTCCGACATACAGCATAGCAATCCGGAAGATGAAGAAGATGATCAATCCTACGACCGACAACCAGATCGCGCCGCTGAAGAAAACCGTCATTCGAGTCATGGCGCGACGAGCTTCATCGTCGAACAAATGACTCAAACGATCGAGTTGTTCCGGAACGG
>JAYVNW010000819.1:0-5230 GCA_043758225.1 Candidatus Kuenenia sp.
TTCGATGCGTCGGCGTGAACCAGAAGTTTTACGAACGGTACATTCTGAAACCATGATCCATTTTCGGCTGCAGGTTGAAAGCCACTGGCCTCCAGCTGCGTCGAGAACCATTTCGCGGCTTTGAGGAATCCTTCTTGACCGGTGCCTCGTCCTGCCATATCACCTTCAACAAGATGTCGCAGAATCTGTTCAGAGTCGGACTCAGTAATGCTGGCGACTCCAACTGCAAATTCCGCAGGCACTGGCTGAGCGAGACGAAATATCCCCTCGTTCGCGTGAGCTGCAGAGAATGCAACAGTCAGATAGATGATCGCATTTGTCACATGCCGTATAACGTTGAAATCCACGTTCAGATTCCTCGCAATCAGGTTGAGGTTGAGAACGAAATTCTGTTCTGAGAGTATCAGGGACTGCGATCCGTTTAGAAATTCAAGACTAGTGATTTGCTTCTATATTCTCATCTGGCGTAACGTTCCTGTCTCCGGGCGATTGTGACTACTCGCGTTTTGCGTTTATAAAAAAGGCCGGTCAATTGCTGACCGGCCATAGATTTCGAATTCAAATTTGCGATGCCAGGACTGACTATGGCGACGTAGCCTCAGACTCTTCTTCGGAGACGTGTACAGCTTTGTAACCACCTTTAGCTTTGAAATACAGAATGAGTATTAGATAGCAGACAGCCATCGTGGCTGGCACGTACGCCGTGAGCTTCAGGGCCTTTTTGCCGCCATAGATTCCTGCCTCTTTGACGGGTTCAGCATCGGTGCTTTCGAATTCCCTGGCGGAAACCCACCAGTCTGCCTGTTTTTGATAGTTCTCATCTTTTTGGCCGGACTCAGCGAAAATCTTGCCTACGCGAGCGAGTTCCTGTCCTTTGTCTTCAAGCGTACCTACTTTGGTGCCATCTAGGCCGACGGTCTTGAAGCCTAAGAAGCTTTCTTCCTTTCCGGCATTGTATCGCTCGTATGTTGCAGGGGATTTCTCTTTCAGGTTCGCAGACGCATTGTAGTCCTGCTTGAAGCCAATCGCTGGACCACCAAGCAATCCGGCAGAGAGCATTCCAACGCCGCCAAGCATGCCAATTGCAATCGCTCCTCCCTTGGGGAATTGTTCAGAAACGACGGCCAGCATTGTTGGCCAAAGGAATGTCTTTCCGAGCGCGTACACGGTTGCAGCGAGAACGCAGGCTGCAACTGTACTTGCACTGCCAAGCAGCGTTAGTCCTGTCGCTCCGAGAACAGCACTACAGAACAAAAGGCCAAGTGGAGAAGTGCGATGAACGATCGGGCCGGCAAAGAAACGCAGCGCAAACATCAGCAATGACGTGTAAGAAAACAGGATGAGTCCTTTAGTTGGACTTCCCATGATGGCCCCTGTGATCTTGGAGATCCACGAGTCAGTTCCCAGTTCGACATAGCCGACCATTGCGTGAATCACAAGCAGGCACAGCATTAAAGGCGCGAACAGAGTTGCCACCATGCTTCCAGTCGATACACCTGCGTCGGCAGCTTCCGACTTTGGAAACTTTTGCCCAAATAGCATGACTCCGTATGCAATGACGGGGATGAGAAACAGAGACATCTGGATTTTCCAGTCGACAGCAGCGCTAATCAGGCTGCCAGCGTTGTCAGTCTTCGCTGCCATGAGTGCAGATGCAACACTTCCTAACACGAGGCCGGCAGGCCATCCCGCGTGGAGAATATTTAAATAGTGTGTCTTGTTTTTCGGGAACAGGGTTGCAGTCAACGGGTTTACGACCGCCTCACACAGACCGTTGCCAACGGCGAAAATGAACATTCCCCAAAACAGACAAGTAAATGCTGCAGCTTTGCCACCGGATGCAAATGCCATCGGAGCGCCCAAGGTAAGTCCAGCTGATGCGAGGTGCAACAGGAAGGCAAGGATCATCAATTTGCCATAGCCCACTTTGTCCGCGATCAGTGAGCTCAGGATAATGACAATGCCAAAGCCAGTCAGACCACCACCTGTGATCGTACCGAGTTCGGTCATTGTGAAACCAAATTGGTTAGCCCACTGTCCAAGGATTCCACCTCGCACGGAATAACCGACGCCTGCCGCCAGAATCGCCATGAAACCAGCCAACAGCAAACGCTTGGCGTTTGGGGCAGTGGTTTGATTATCACCTGAACTCATTCAAAAACTCTCCTAACAAGAGGGCTCGCTCGATGGATGGGAATGCGACTAACTACGTTCTGCAGAATTTGGAATTGGCGTCGATCTCATTTGAGCGTGGCCTGATCCTCTTCCTGACAAGGCCGCAGTCTAGTATTGTGTTCAGGCGGTTTCCATGAACAAAGTGGTGATTCGGCCCATGATTTGTGCTGTGGACCTCACGGTATTGTGGTTCTGCAGGCCGGGCAGGTACCTTCAATGTTTCATTGACGTGCATCCAGGGAAGGACAGACGGGTTGACTTGAGGATCGCTCGATCAATAAGGCGATAGCCGCCGGTGATAGAGCCCGCAGTATACCGGCGGCTAGCCCCTTCCCGCTCACCTCACATCGGACAGTTATTTATCGAGCGATCCTTATTAGTGTCAATCTGGTCTGGCAACGTTAAATTCAAAAGGTCTCGATGTCGTGGACCTTGACAGTTGGGGAGTCGTCGGATGGCGGACCAATTCCATGGCGAGTTTTAACTAACCGTTATGGATTAACGACATGACAAGCGAAGCTGAAACCATTCGCGCGATTGCGTTGACTTTGGGCATTTAGGACTATCAGATGGTCGTACGGCACGGCTCGTAATCCTTGACAGATTCGGAAGGAAATCGGCCGTTGTCTGCTGAATATTGCTTTGTGTCGCACATTCCTGCCGCAGCGTTGCCGACCCTCGTGTAGTGTTATTGCATCTGAAGTCACATCGTGTTGGCGTGACTTCGCTTCTCTCGCGAAAGGTTGTCGTTATGCGTTTTGTTGTTGCACTCTCAGCAGTGGCGATGATTGGGCTGTCTTCATCTGCGATGGGATCTGAATCAGCCCTATCACAAGTTTCCCGTCTCAATGTGACGGAATCGTTGCAGTCCCTGGAAGTTCGCCAGTCAGCTAAGCCTGTTGGAAACAATCTTGTTCTTGCCCGCAGCGGCCGATCCAGCGGTGTCTTTGGTCGTCTGATGGAAATTGAACGACGCAAGAACGCATGGCTTCGCGGCATGTTTCGTTAACCGTTTTTGGTGCCGGCCCTGTCGACCGGTAGCAATTCGCAGGATGCCAGAGTATTCCCAAGTTCTCTGAAAGGCCGTTTGATACTGCGGGCTAGGGATTCAAGACAAAATTGCGATTCCCACCCGACCCAGCGTCTTACAACCCGGATCGAATCAACGCGGCAAACTCGAAATGAGGTTGCCGCGTTTTTTTACGTACGTATTGAACTGGAACGATGCGGTTCGTTTGCGGATCATTTGTTTTCATCCGAAACATTTGATGTGACCTACGCTCACGACAACATACATGTCGGTTTTGATTCATCGATGTTTGACATTTCAAGTTCGCCACAGGGTCGCTCATCTCAGATTGAGTTTAAAATGCGAATTCAGGTTCTTGTGATTGACGATTCCCCGATCGAACGATTGTTCATTGAGCATCTGCTTGCCAACCACTCCGACTTCAAGGTCAGTTTCGCGAAAGATGGTATTGAAGCAATCGAGTCCGTAAAAGCTCAGAGACCAGATGTCATCATTTCGGATCTGCGTATGCCCGGCATGAACGGGCTGCAGTTCGTCAAACAGATTCGCAACGTCGATTCGAGTGTCCCCGTCATTCTGATGACGAGCTTTGGCTCGGAGAAAATTGCAGTGGATGCACTTGCTGCTGGTGCGGCAAGTTACGTTCCAAAGCTTGATCTGCAGTCTGAGTTGATGAATACAATCAGGAATGTTATCGCCATCACGGAGCGACGAGCAAATCGCAGGCGTACGCTCGAATTATTGACGTATTCTGACTCACATTTTGTCCTTGGAAACGACGACGCTGGTGTATCAAACCTGATTGGCAGCTTACTGGACACGGCAGTGACGATGAAGCTTCTGAATGGTCAGGAGCAGACTCAAGTTGGGATCTCATTGCAGGAAGCGCTTTCCAACTCAATTCATCGTGGCAATCTGGAACTCGATTTTGAACTGCGGCAACTGGACGAATCGCACTACTATGCTTTGGCAGATCAACGTCGTCGACTGCGTCCGTATGCCGATCGAAAAGTCTACGTTCAGGCGTTACTGTCACACACTGAACTTCGGTTTGTAATCACGGATGAAGGGCCTGGTTTTGACACGAAGAAGGTCCTTGATTCGACGGCGGAATTCAATCTTGAACGTATTGGAGGTCGCGGTCTTCTTCTGATGAGCAGCTTCATGGATGATGTTTATTACAACGAAGGCGGAAATCAGATCACCATGATCAAGTTTGTTTCTGCCTTCAATACAGATCGGGTTCCTGATTGCAAATGGGAAACGACGGCTTGCAACTGAGTCTGGCACATTTCGGGAAAGTTCTGTTCATTGCCCGCTGCTGTAAGTGTAACGAGACTCCGCGCTGATCACGTCCGGTGGTAACGTATCTTAACTTCAACAGTATTCGCTCGGATCATTGAGTTATGACAAAAACATGCCATCCACAACTTCGCGTGCTGGTCGCAGAAGACAATCCAGTGAGCCAGATGTTCGCTGTACGCTTGATTGAGAAGCAGGGGCACATTGTACACGTTGTGGCAAATGGACAACTGGCCATGGATGCGATGCTGAACGAAGACTTTGACGTCGTGCTCATGGACATCAATATGCCGATAAAAAATGGGCTGGAAACTGTGCAACAGTTACGAGAAAGGGAGCAAGTTCTTGGAACTCATGTGCCCGTGATTGCCGCAACCGCAAACGCCTCCGCCCTGGACAGAGAAAAGTGCCTTGCGGCGGGGATGGACGACTTTGTCAGCAAACCTTTCAAAGCGGAAGAACTTGCCGCAGCGTTTGATCGAGTTCTGCAGGGTAGTGCCATCGAGTTCTCTGTCGTTCCAGCATCGGATCCGAGTGAATTGTCGTTGCTGCCGCGATCAGCCTGCGACATTCCTGCGGCGCGAACACGGCTGAATGGCGACGACGGTTTTCTGAAGCAGCTTGCTCAACTGTTTCTCGAGACCGTTCCGGAACAAATGAAGTCATTGAATACCGCTGTCCAGAATGGCAACGGACCATTGACAGTTGATCTTGCTCATTCAA
>JAYVNW010000820.1:0-4858 GCA_043758225.1 Candidatus Kuenenia sp.
ACAGACGAAGATTATGCCACGGAGTATCTCGATCTGATTATGTCCGTGCGGATTGTGAAATCCATCGAGCAGGCGATAGAACATATTCGCCATTTTGGATCGGCCCACACAGACGCCATTGTGACGAATTGCATCGCATCGTCGATGAAATTTGAAGCCGAAGTAGATTCAGCTGCTGTCATCATCAACGCGAGCACACGATTCAACGACGGAGGAGAACTCGGTATGGGAGCTGAAATCGGCATCAGCACCGACCGTTTTCATGCCCGCGGCCCGTGCGGCCTCCGAGAACTCACAAGTTATAAATTCATCGTGCGGGGTGAAGGCCAGATTCGATCGTGAACCCAAAACAGGAATTAACTCTCGGTATGGGTAAGGGAAATCGCATTTTCAACAAGCGGAAGCAAGGACAGCAGAGAAACCAAGCAGTTTCCCGCCCTGCCCGCTACATACATGAGCAACCAGTACGCAAAGTGTCGAAGAATACCTGACGAAACACCGATGTCCTGGCCGATACTTGGCTGATGTCTTCGGAAACGGTTTAGCTTGGTTTTCTCAGCCAGTAAATTGTTTCCGAACCGCTCGCATGCTGCTTTACAAGCCGGACTGCTTATCGCTATACTATCCGGCTCTTTCCACAGAAAATCTATACAAACGTCCATTAGTCTAAATGTAGACGATCACTTTGACAGACGTTTTCGGAGTTT
Source organism: Candidatus Kuenenia sp. (assembly GCA_043758225.1). Lineage (GTDB taxonomy): Bacteria > Planctomycetota > Planctomycetia > Planctomycetales > Planctomycetaceae > SXXK01. The sequence continues at coordinate 708 of JAYVNW010000820.1, forward strand.
GACAAATGCCAAAACAAAAGACTCATAAGGGAATGAAACGCAGGTTCAAGGTAACTGCGACTGGCAAAGTGACGCATCGAAATGCGAACCGAGGCCACTTCCTGAGCCACAAAGGTGGCAAGCGAACTCGCCAGTTGCGTGGCGACAATATCATCATCAATGCCGAAGCGAAGCTGATTGCGGCTGCGATGGCACCGGGAATGTAACTCCGACGAGGATCGTCGCATACTGATCGCCATGTGAGCCATCAGTGGAAGAATTTTACATCAATTTGTTCTTTTAGTTTGGTCTGAAGGTCCGGTCCAATGCGCGTTCGCCTCGGGAAAGCCCGTCACCGTTCAAAGAAACGTCTCTTTAAAGAAGCACGCGGGAACGTTGGTGGACGCAGTAAGTTGCTGCGTACCGTCAAAGAAACCCTGGTTCGTGCTCGTGCATTCGCTACACGCGACCGCCGCGTTCGCAAACGTGAATTCCGCGCTCTGTGGATCACTCGTATCTCTGCAGCAGTCCGTGAACTCGGAATGTCATATTCTGTGTTCATGAATGGCCTTTTACTTGCCAACGTCAAGCTGAATCGAAAGCAGTTGAGCGAACTCGCGATTTCAAACCCTGAAGTCTTCAACGAAATCGTTGAAATCGCAAAGAAGGCACGCAGTGCGGCCTCTGCTGCCTGATCCGACTGCAAGACAAATGAATTCCTGATTCGGGCGAGCCTACTTTACTGCAGGTCTCGCCCGTTTTCGTTGATAGTGAGTGTAGGATGGGACTCCAATTCCGTCCTGATCTTATAAAGACCTCTAAACGGGTTTGGTGACCCGACCTACGAGACAACTCGGACAGCTACTATGGACATCCTGAACGCATTCAACGAATTTGAAACAGCTGGCCTGCAGGCAATCAGCTCAGCGGCTGACGCCGAATCGCTGGAAAAAGTGCGTGTAGAATTCATGGGCCAGAAAAATGGCCGCGTTCGCGATTTGCAGAAGCTTGTCGGAACGGCGACAACCGATCAGAAGCCTGCCGTTGGCAAGCGCTTCAATGAAGTCCGGACCAGCTTGGCGGGTGCGCTGGAAGCTCGCGCAGAGCAACTCCAGTCTCAGGCCACAAAAGATGGGTCAGACTTTGACGTTACACTTCCCGGCGAACGACCTCGCATCGGGCACTTGCATCCAATCACACAAGTGATGTCCGAGTTCCGTGAGTTAATGGGACGCTTCGGATTCATTGTAGTTGATGGCCCGGAGATTGAAGACGAGCGCCATAATTTCGAAGCACTTAATATCCCTGACGACCACCCTGCCCGCGACCCACTGGACAATTTTTACGTCGCCTGCGCATCCGTCGCTGCCGGTGGGCCAGTGCTGCTCCGCAGTCAAACGTCGACCGTACAAATCCGCACGATGGAAAACGTTAAACCACCGGTGCGGATTGTTTCACTTGGTCGTGTCTATCGCCCGGACACGATCGACGCGACTCATTCATGCATGTTTCATCAAATGGAAGGCTTGATGGTCGATCGAAATGTGACCATGGCTCAGCTCAAGACAGTCCTGAGCCTATTCGCCCGCAGTTTCCTGGGCCCGGATGTTGAGATCAGATTTCGTCCGTCGTTCTTCCCGTTCACTGAACCTTCAGTGGAAGTGGACATGAAATGGGGCGACAACTGGATGGAGATCGGCGGAGCCGGAATGGTTGACCCAAACGTCTTTGCTGCAGTCGGCTACGATCCGGGAGAGTTCACTGGCTTCGCCTTTGGTCTTGGCATCGAACGCTTCTGCATGAAGCATTACGGTGTCGATGATATTCGCCGCTTCTACGAAAACGACATGCGATTCCTGTCGCAGTTCTGAAGCTCAAAGCTGCCGTTTTCAATGCTAGTGGTGAGCGATGCCTCATCGAATTAAACTTCTCTCCCGCCCAAAAAATCTTTGCAGTGTCAGTCCAACAAACCACGCTTGCGCAGCGACGCCTTAAGTTGATTGAGCGTCGGATACTTCTTTGCCAGGTGCGCCGCGTGGCGGTGAGCGAGTTTGTGACCTTCTTCTCCACCAACCGCTTCACGCAAATCGGCCAGAATATCAGCCGCGGCTTTGTAGTTATCCGTGCCGCGAGCATCCGCCAGCTTCTCGGCTTTAGTCAGCCGTGTTGCCGGCGAGGCGACCATCTCTTTCATCCTCGCATGCCGTTCTTTTTCGGTCTTGGCCGCTTCGCGTTTTGCCTTTGCATCTGCCTCTTGCTGGCGAATGATGTTCTCTTCTGATCTCAGCACTTTGCATATATCAAGCAACTGACTGAATGTTCGTTTCTTCTTCGTCGTTGGCCACGAGGTGGGCGACTGCGCCTCGCGAATTTCGGCAATCGTGGCTGCTTTAACGGCTGGAGAATCCTCAACGAGAAACCGAGTCAAAAGTGACTTCGATTGTTCGGCACTCAACGACCGCACCCAGTCTTCCAATATTTTGTCCTGCGAGGCACTGGCTGGGGCATTTTCAACACCTTCGCCGGCAGCCTTCAACAGCAACGTGTCGAGACCAAAGAATGTGAGCAGGTTCTCACTGGGCCCGGCCAATTCTGCCATGCCATGCGGAACCGAAGGTTCGATGGTCTCATCGGGATCGTTGTTGTCATCATCGGCCGCGCAGAACCACAGCAGATACAACGCCCGGAGATCTCCCGCCATCAACCTTTCGCGGATGTGAACGGCAGCGTCAACGTATTGGTCGAACTCCCAGGCTTCGTCGAGCTCTCCCGACTCATGATACGGACAGAGCGCCAGAATACTGCCTTTCCCTTTCGCGTCCTTGCTCCACTTCAATCGTTCGTCATCCACAAACTCCGACCAGACCGTTTTCTCAAATGGCAAGCCATCAGGCAGTCGGAGTCTGATTTCACGCACACCATAATTCGCGTAGTGCAGAAACACGTCAAACCCGTTCCGCAGCAGACCTTCAACATCTCCACGAAAGTCGCTGTAGTGATACTCAACCGTCAACGACCGCCGAGACACTTCCGCTCGCGACGACTGTCGCTCAGCGAATGCTAACTGCTTGTCATTCAGCGGCCGGTCAACCGCCTGAAACTCGACGTATTGATATTCGCTCTTGATGACTTCCTTGTTCCATTGTTGATTTCTTCACACGATCAGCGTTTACCACGGAGCAGTCGGATCTGCAGTTATTCCGGCGAGCGGGGGATGTAAATCGACGTCAATCCCCTGATTGCGATTCACTGCGGTTGTAAATCATTTTTCCGCCACAGGTTTTCGGGGACGCGGTGCCAGTTGGGCCATCGTGGCGATGGAGTCTGCTGGCGTGGCTTCTGCTCGCGGTGTAACCGCCATGGCGCGTTCGCGGAGGGCTTCGGCGGAGATGAGGTGGACGAGCTCCTGGCCAAGGCGGTCCATTTCCATCACGATCGAATCGATGCGGCCAGCGAGGTACAGATAAGCCGCCATCGCCGGGATTGCGATGAGTAGACCAACAGCAGTTGTAAGTAGTGCCAATGCAATTCCGTTAGCAAGCGTTTGCGTTTGCCCCATGGCACCGGCGGTTGCGATATCATTGAATGAACGAATCATGCCAACGACTGTTCCCAGGAGTCCAATGAGAGGACTGAGAGTCGAAACACCGTTCAGGACCCGCAGACCTTTTTTCAACTGCGTCACCTGACGTTCGCCGCCATCGAGTACCGCCTGTTCGACTTCGACGCTCGGGCGGCCCCATTTGCGAACACCGTGCATAAAAATATCTGCCATGGGACTCTGATTCTGATGGCAGATCGCAACGGCTTCACTCTTATCCATCCGGCCTGCACGCAGATGCATCAGGAAACGTTCAACAAACGCCTTTGGAATCACGCGTCGACGACGCAGAATCACCAGCCGTTCCACAACAGACCAGACACCGATCACCGATGCAATGACAAAGGCCACAGTAAATGGGCGTCCCATCGCATCGGCAATTCCTATCACGTCTGTTGGAATTCCGGACTTAGTTTCGAGCTTTGCATCTGCAGCACCAACCGCCGATGCAGCGGCATTCGTTGCGCCATCCGCAATTGGCACATTGCCCGAATTTTCCTGCGCCATTGAGCGACAAGTCAACAATAGAGCAAAGGCGACAATCGCCATCACAGAAATACGAATCGCCACA
>JAYVNW010000821.1:0-3176 GCA_043758225.1 Candidatus Kuenenia sp.
GTAGCCGCCAGTATCGGCTTGCTATTGACAAATGCCAGCGAACCAATCGCTCTTCGATTTGGGGAAGTGCAACTTCCCTCAAGGACAGCCGCAGCAACGGAAAAAAATCCTGAACTGAGTTTCATTCAGCCGACCGGCGGTTCGCCTGCCGTCCATTCCGGAACGATCACGCGACTGTATGACGGTCGATTATTGGCGGCGTGGTTTGCGGGTACGCGCGAAGGGGCCAGTGACGTCCACATCCTTTTGTCGAGTCTGCCGCCGGGAGCCTCTGAGTGGTCGACGCCAACTGCGATCGTAACGCGAGAGCAGACAACGGACGAACTCAATCGGTACATCGCTAAGCTTGGCAATCCCATCCTGTTTGCGGATTCACGCAAGCGGGTCTGGTTGTTTTATGTGACAGTCTCGATGGGCGGATGGTCCGGCAGCAGCATCACACTGAAATACTCCGACGACGATGGTGCAACGTGGACTGCTGCCGAGCGACTTGTGACTTCACCGTTCCTGAATATCAGCACATTGGTTAAAGGCTGTCCGATTGAATGTGAGTCCGGACATCTGTTGCTGCCCGTTTACCACGAATTCATCCGGAAATTCGGTGAAGCAACTGTCATCAGCCCTGAAGGACATCTGGTTTCGAAGATGCGGCTGACTGCGGAACAAGGAGCTATTCAGCCCTGGATTGTGCCTATTGATACTCAGTCTTCAGTGGCCTTTTATCGCCAGTCCGAGCATCACAAGAAGCGGGTGTTAATGAACCATCTGGACAATGTGTTTGATTCCGCTTGTGGTTCAATAGAATTTACCGATTTGCCGAATCCCGACGCCGCGATCGCTGTCATTCGTCGGGAAAATGGCGAGTATCTGATGGCATGTAATCCTGTCGAATCCGGACGGCACAAATTATCGCTGGCAACGTCTAAGGACGGACTGCTTTGGAAAATCATTCGTGATGTTGAAGAGAGTGATCCGCCTGCTGAGTTCTCGTATCCATATCTGATACAGGCAGCCCGCGGAGAATATCATCTCATCTATACCTGGAATCGCACCCGGATGCGTTACCTCGCGTTTGACGAACGCTGGCTGGAGAACGCTCCGTGACTGCCGTCTTCTGGATTTGGTCTCATCTGACGTTCGTGCTGCTTAGTGCAAGCACGCTTTCTCTGCTTGTGAAGTGTCGAAGCAAATTGCAGTCGATGTTACTTTGCCTGTTGATTCCGTCAGTGCTGGGAATTCTGCCGACTGGTCGCACAGATGTTTCTGGTTTTGCTCTGGCCCACATGGGAACTTTAAGTGCGTCGATGCTGGTGTTGTTGGCATTTCAGTTGTTTGCCAATGTGGCTTTCATTAAAGGGTTCAGTGCTCCGGTTTTGCGGAACATGGATATCTTCTGGTTTGCAACTGGGATGATTTTGTATCCCGCTGCACTGGGAATTCTTAACACGGATGTGTATTCGTTTGGTTTTCACACCCGCCTGAATTGGTGTGTGCTGGCCGTGTCTGTTGTTGCCATGTTGTGCCGACACAGAGTCCTTGGGCTTTGTCTCGCATTCTCCGTGTTGGCACATCTGTTGACGTTGCATGAGTCCTGCAACCTTTGGGACTACATCATAGATCCCTGGCTATGGATTGCTGCGACAGTCAGCATGTTTGCAGGAATTGTTCGCCGACTGCTGCGCGTGAAGCCGGAGAAAGATGTTCCTGTGAATCCTGCAAGTTCAAGTGCATTAGATCGCGGAGACTCGTGAACGGTTCGTTTGTCGATCGCCGAGACGATGCAAGTCTCCGACGGTAAGGGAAAGCACTGCGAGTCAGCCACGTTTGCATGCGAGATTGGAATTTTCGAATGATTCAGACTGCATTCACTTGTTCAGTACTGCGGATTTCCAAAGCGCACGACGACAAACGGTCGCAATGGGAAACGCGGGCGAATCCAGAACAGTCGTGAGATTGTCGGGTGCCATTGGTGCCCCGGGAATTCTGAGTCCGCTCGCACGATTTGAGTGATCTGTTCCAACTGCGTTGAAGAAGTGACGATGCTGTTTGATGCATCAATACCAACGATGTGCATTGCATCCAGGTTGGCGGCTGAAAGTTCTTTGATCAGGATACCGTCACGATGTTCTGCCAGCCATTGCGAAAGTTCTTCAACGCCGCGTGTCTCATGGACGTAACGAACACCGCCCAGATAATTCAGTTGCCCTTCATACAGGCCATACCAGGCAACGTCGTCCTGGTGACTCGCTGCAATTTGCGCCAGTGGTCGGAATTCAAAACCCTTCCAGATCGTCGATCGCACAGAGAGAATCAAAATAATCACAAACAGGATCGATGAAGTTCCGACAGCAAACACTGTCGATTCAACTCGCCGGAATGACCATGGAATAAGCAACACTCCGCAAGCCATCAGGGGCAACACATACCAGTCGGCAACCATAAATCGCATGGCTGCCCCATATGGTGAAGACAGATGATTTGCGAATGGCGGCGATGTCGCCAATACTATCGTCCCTGCAATCACGAAAGCCAGGTCGCGTTTTGGTATCGGGCCTTCAATCGCAGTCAACAGTCTGGTCAAAATCAACGCAAACGCCGGGATCAGGGGCACGAGGTAATGAATCTGTTTGCCGCTGACCAATGAGAGAATCAGCAATGCAGAGCCGGCCCAGCAGATGAGGAATTTCATTGGCGCATCAAGTTTTGTGATCCTCAGACCGCGCCAAACAGTGCCGATTGAAATCCAGGGGAGCAGGCAAAGAGGCAGGAATGGCAGGTACCACCAGATTGGATGACGGTGAGCAAACGAATTCACCATGCGGCCGGCGGTTTGCCCGTAGAGCAACTCGTCGCTATAAGCTTTTCCTCCAGCGTCCGCCGATGGAAGAGCCCATGAAAGTCCAATTGCAGCTGCAATCGCAATCGCCGCGATGCATCCGGCATACCATCGCACATAATTGGTTCGAACTCGAAGTGACCACCATGGCGCGAAAATCGCAGCTGGCATGACGTGCACAAGAACCACAGGTCCCTTTGCAAGTATGCCAAATCCCATCGCTGCTCCAGCCATCAGCCAGCCAGTCCTGACGTCTCCTGCTTCAGCCCGCAGGACTCCGAGGAGTGCCAGCATGGTGCAACTGGTCAGCAGGGTGTCAAACATCGTCAGCGGGCAGAAG
>JAYVNW010000822.1:0-13808 GCA_043758225.1 Candidatus Kuenenia sp.
ATGTGGCCTCACGCCAACCAATTGCGTCCCCACGCCACGGTAGTTCTCCGAGTTCCTGTGACTTATTGATTGATCGCCGCGATCAACAATTCACGAACCTGCTTCGGATCCGCGCCTGCGACTTGTTTCATGATCATGCCGATTATTGGGCCGATGGCGTTTTGCTTGCCTGATCGGAAATCATTCACGGCATCCGGCTTCGACGCAATCGCCGCTGCAATCGCCGTATCAAGCGCTGCGGTATTTCGCACGATCTCAAGTCCACGAGCTGTGATCAAACGATCGACGTCATCCGCGCAAATCGCGTGATCGTTTGCGGCATCGACTTTCAACGCGGCATAAATATCCCGCGCGCTTTTTGTTGTGATACGATCGGACGAGATACACTTCAGCAGCGTTCCAAGAATTTCAGCGGTGATGGAGAACTGATCAAGAGTTAATCCGTCAGCATTCAGGTCTCGCAAAATGTCCTGCGTCACCCAATTCGAAGCTGTCTTGCCATCGCCGCACAGTTGAGCAACTTTCTCGAACCATGCCGCAAGTTCAGGTCCTTGATCAAGTATCACCGATGCGTCGTAGTCGCTAAGTCCAAGCTGTGACTGGAAGCGTTCGCGGCGGGCAGCTGGAGTCTCGGGAAGAGACTTGCGGATCGCATCAATCTGTTCGACAGTGGTCGTCACAGGAAAGAGATCCGGGTCCGGAAAATACCGATAGTCGGAGGATTCCTCTTTTTCTCGCTGCGTAAACGTGACGCTGCGTTCTGCGTCCCAGCCGCGCGTCTGTTTCGGAGCGTCGCCGATCTTCTGCCCCGTCTTCTGCCATTGAATGGCCTGACGTTTGATCTCATATTCCACAGCCAGTTCGACATTGCGGAAACTGTTCATGTTCTTGAGTTCCACGATTGGCGTGGCCGTGCGACTGCCATCTGCATTGTGAATATGCAGATTAACGTTTGCATCACACCGCAGACTGCCTTCCTGCATGTTGCAGTCGGAGGCCTCAATAAACAGCAACAGCGATCTCAGGTTCTCAAGATATCGGCGAGCCTCCGAAGCTGACCGCAGATCAGGCTCACTGACAATTTCCAGCAGCGGCGTTCCCGTTCGATTCAAGTCAACGCGACTATCTGCGCCTCGTACGCTGTCGTCATGAACATTTTTACCCGCGTCTTCTTCCAGGTGCGCGCGTGTGATTCGAATTCGTCGCGGTGGCTGAGTCGGATCATCGGCCGTAATGTCCAGCCAGCCTTTGCTGCTGAAGGGCAGATCGAACTGACTGATCTGATACGCCTTCGGTAAATCGGGATAGTAATACTGTTTACGATCCCAACGCGTGTAAGCAGCAATCTCACAATTCAACGCAAGTGCGGTTGTCAGCGATAATTCAAAAGCATGACGATTCATCACGGGTAACGACCCCGGCAGTCCCAGACAAACTGGACAAGTCTGCGCGTTGGGATCGTTCGGCCGGAACGCTGTTGAGCAGCCGCAGAACAGTTTCGAATTCGTCTTGAGCTGCGTATGAACTTCGAGACCAATAATGACATCGTATAGAACACTGGACATGGACGATTCCTGAGCGGCAATAAACGCGATCAACCTGTTTGAGTGAGAACTTGAATGAGTGCGTGCGGAGTATAATCAATTCCTCGCATCTCAAAAACCTGCGGCAGCTATTTACAAATCTGGCGAGTTCCTCAGCGAAAATCGGTTCGATTTCCCTTCCGCTGCGCTGGAGTCCAGGCTTCAGCCTGCGACCGCGCAGTTGCGACTGTCCTTGGTTGGAGACTGAATTGCAGGAATCGCAACAGCCTATAGGCTGGACTCCAACGGATTGGACTGCAACTTGCGGGGCCATGCCCGGTCACGTTGACCCAAACAGCGACCGTGGATCACTAGATGACTTTGTGATGGGCTTCGAAAATCACGGCAAGGCGACCGCATACATGACGTATTTTATCGTTCTGTGTTAGCTGCTGGGAGGTCGGATTGAACGGAATGCATACGTGCCAGGGCGACCGATCATAAGTGTTTCGTTCATGACTAGCCTCTGGGTGCCGGTCGGCGGAGAATTGGACTTCCTGAATGAGTTTCAACCTGTCTCGTCGCTTTGGTTCAGTGAACGACAGAGTACGGATGCCGGCATCAAGTCTTCACGTGGACTCCGGCACATCAAATCACTTAGTCTCTCCGATGCCAAACTGACAGAAGTCGGCTGGGAGGAACTTAATGATTTGAAAAACCTGACAAGCCTTTCTCTCAATCTCACCGAGATGACAGATGCAGGCTGGAAGGCATTGAGCGGAATGGAGAACCTGATGTCGCTCGACCTTAGTTCGACACAGATCTCCCCTGCCGGCTGGAATGCGTTGAAGGGGCTGACGAACCTGACATCCCTGAGCATTGCGAGTATCAAGATTTCAGATCCTGATTTAACGCAACTCAGCCAGCTTTCCAATCTCAAAGACCTCGAACTGAGCGACTCCGAATTATTGGTCACAAATCTGGAAGAGTTGAGCAAGCTCAAGAACCTGACCATGCTCGATCTCCGGGACACCGAGATTACTGATGCCCAATTGCGAGGGCTGAGTGGTCTGAAAAGTCTCCATTCGCTTAACCTGAATGGCACCTCTGTCACTGGTGAAGGGATGAAAGAATGGGACGGATGTCGAGTATTGAGATCAGCGGCAATGTCTCATCTATGCCGTTAAGTGGTCACAAAAATGTTTTGACGGCTACTACGCCGGTTTGTTATAGTCGTCGCATGAACACGACAGCCCATTCTCAGCAGGCGTTTCGTCGGGGCACCGCTCCGATTTTCGCAATTCTGTCCAAAGAGCAGATGCGTTATCTGACGCAGTTGGAAGCCGATCCATCGCTCGCCGACCGAATTGATCAATTGGCGTCGAAGTGCAACGAAGGGGATTTGACAACTGAAGAACTGGAAGAATACGAAGCCTACATTGAAGCCAATAACCTTATGGCTGTCCTGCAGGCCGAAGCCCAATTCCGTTTGAATACTGCCGGAGCCTGACGAATGGATGCTCGCGTACGCGCGTTCGTACGCGAACGAGCGAGGAATCAATGTGAGTATTGCCAACGACGTCAAGCCACATCTCCACTGATTCGACTCCAGTTGGAACACATCATTCCCGTCAAACATGGTGGCGGCGACGAACTGAGCAACCTGGGACTGGCGTGCGCCGATTGCAATCTCAAAAAATCAAGTGACCTTGCGGGCTTCGACCCCACTAAAAATATACTGACCCCATTGTTTCACCCACGAATCAATCGGTGGGACGACCATTTCGTTTGGCAGAACTTGCGAATCATCGGGCTAACAGACATTGGCCGAACAACCGTTCGGGTATTGGATTTGAACAGTCCGGCGCGGCTTCAGGTGCGAATGGCAACTTGCGGACCGTCTGAGTAAGTGAGCAAACCAAGCCACTTCCGATAGCGTGCTGGCATGTCCCAAAAGGATTCATGCCCGTCTTGCGACACTTCAATCACTGGTAACGCAAAAACTTACGGCGGCGGTTGAGGAATCGGGCCAATTCTTCGGCCCAATGGGGCTCGATGGCCTTCTCACTCAGCCCGGATTGAATTGCTTCGACAGTCATCTTGCTGCCCAGAAGTGTATTGAGATTCTTTGTCTCCCATTGTTCAGGATACAATTCTTTCAAGCTGCACATCAACTGAATACCAGTGGATAGCGGATGAAATTGATCTCGATCCGTCACGATGATGTTCACGCCGCCGCAAGTGACATTCGCATGTTTCGACGACGCTGGCGTAAAGCTGACAGGCACAAAACGGACGCCTATAAGCCCTGCGCTGTTCAGATGCGCGGCGAACTTCCGTGCGTCAATCCACGGCGCGCCGACAAGTTCAAACGGCGTGTCGGTGCCACGACCGACAGACACATTCGTCATTTCAATCAGTCCGACGCCAGGATAAAGCACAGCCTGAGTCATACTTCGCATATTGGGTGAGGGATTGGTCCACATCAAACCAGTTTGATCAAACAACTGACTCCGTTTCCAGCCTTCGACTTCAATGACTTCAAGATCAACATCCAGATTTAATTCAGCGCGAAACATCAAAGCCAGTTCACCGATTGTCATGCCGTGACGCACGGGCAGGGTATGAAATCCAACGAATGATTCACTGCCTTCCTCGAGCACCGGGCCTTGCACAGCCTGGCCGCCGATCGGATTCACGCGATCAAGCACGACGAACCGAATCTTATGTTCGGCGGCAACCTTCATCGCATTTCCCATCGTGGAAACATACGTGTAAAAGCGACAGCCAATGTCCTGAATGTCGAACACCAGCGTGTCGATGCCTTCCAAACTGTCCGCCGTTGGAATTCGCGTTTCGCCATACAAACTGAATACCTTCAAGCCTGTTGTTGTGTCCTGCTGATCGCCGATCTTTGGAATATCCAGTTTTCCTTCCAGACCATGTTCAGGGCTGAAAAGTGTTTTCAAAGTCACACCTTCCGCTTCGTGCAGCAAGCGAACAGTACCGACTCCGTCACGATTAAGTCCCGTTTGATTCGTGATGAGGCCAACGTTATGGCCTTTGAGTGTTGCGAAACCACCGCGTTGCAATACATCAATGCCGTTCAGAACTTCCCCTTCAGGAATGACCGTATTTTCCGTAGCCGTCAGTGATTGTTCTGGCACCAGCATGGGCACGAGATTCTGCGCTTGCGCGGGCAGAATCGCAGCGCTCGCAACAGTGCCAATACGACCTATGATCGGATTCACCAATCCTTTGCCATCCGGATGAACTCGATTCGAAAGAAAGACCACAAACAGATTCTGTACAGGATCAATCCAGATTCCTGTGCCTGTGAATCCACCGTGCCCAAACGCTGCAGAAGTCATCAGATCGCTGCGGTTTGATGAAAATCCAGTTTTCGCGTCCCAGCCGAGAGCTCGGCGTCCGCGCGGAACATCCACGGACGTTGTCATCAGCTTGAACGTCGATTCATCCAGGATCTGCACGTCATTCAGGCGACCGCGATTCAGCATCATGGTTGCATAACGAGCCAGATCATGCGCCGTTGAAAATAATCCGGCATGACCGGCGACACCATTCAATGCAAAAGCACGTGGATCATGCACTTCGCCCTGCATCCAGTGTCCGTCGCGTTGTTCGGTCACTGCAGCACGCGACTTAAGCTCATCACGCGGCAGGTAGCCGGTCTCTGTCATGTTGAGCGGTTTAAAAATATGTTCCTGGGAAAACTCCTGCACATCTTTACCACTTACTGCTTTCACAATTTGCCCAAGCACGATGAACCCAACATCACTGTAAACAAAAGTCTCTCCCGGTGCCGCGTTTGGCTTGAGTGCGTTGATGTTTGCGAATGCTTGTTCGGTACCGTTCGCGTATTCGTTGATTGAGTTGTCTGCGATCAGTCCACCGGTGTGAGTCAGCAGATGGCGGATTGTGATCGTATTTTTTCCGTTCTGGGCGAAGCCAGGAATATATGTTACAACAGTCGCGTTCAAATCCAGTTTACCTTGCTGACCCAGCACCATTATGCTGGTGGCCGTCGCGATTGGCTTCGTCAGCGACGCCAGATCGAACAGGGCATCTGCGGTCATTTCCATCTTTTCAGGCTGCAACTGCCGAAACCCATATGCTCGCAGAAACGCGATTCCCTCTTTGCGACCGATCATCACAACGCAGCCAGGCATCTTTTCCTGTGTCAGGCCTTCGTTAACAATCTCGTTAATCGCATTCAGCCGTTGGGCATCCATCCCGATCGATTCAGGAGTTCGCGCTGGAATTTCTGAGGGCAACTGCGCTGCAATAGGGCTTGCTGACAAAACCAAATACAGCAGCAGGAAGGCGTATTTCATATCTTGAATATCCATTCACGTTTGGATGCAGGAACAACACACCATCGCTGAAGTAATGGTTTCAAGGGACGCATTTCAAACGTTGATGATTCTAACGAATCTCAACCCTAATCGCATCCCGCTTGGAATCGAATGCAAGAGATGCGATCAACCCAAAGCAAACCGTCGCTGCCGCTCCGATCGGTGCATACCATGGCCAGGCAATTGGCGTCCAGAATTTCGCAAGGCACAACACCATCGTGCCTTGAAGCATGCCGATCATCGCACTCATCTGCCCGACGCGGCTGGAAAGGACACCGAGAGCGAAAACGCCCACTAGAATGCCGCTCGAAAAGCCGGCAATGGCCAGGGCATTGTCAATCACGCTCCGTTCCCATTGAATGGCAACAATGGCCAGACCAATTTGCAGCAGACCAAACACCAGCGTGAACATACGACTCAACCGCAACTGCGTACGTGGCGTGCCGAAGTTCTTCAGAAAATCATTTACAACCGCACCAGCGGATGAATTCAGCGAACTGCTAAGTGTCGACATTGCGGCCGAAAACACGGCGGCAAGCATCAGTCCCACCATTCCGATCGGCATCTTCTGAACGATGAAAGTCGCAAAAACTTCATCGCTCCGAGCGAAGGTCGGGCTATTCGGTTGCCTGGAATAGAAGGCCGCCAACGCAATCCCCAGAACTAGAAACAGAGCGAACTGAGCAAAAACAACCACGCCACTCACAATCACTGCTTTCGCTGCTCCACGCTGACTGCGAGTACACAGGTATCGCTGCACCATCATCTGATCCGTGCCGTGTGTTCCCAGTGAAAGCAATGATCCGCCAACGATGCCAGCCAGGAATGTGTTGGCCTTCGTAAAGTTGATAAACAAAGCGTAAGGTTTTGAGGTATCAATGCCGGAATCAAAAAAATCCAGTTTGTTGTGAGTCCTTGCGAAGCTGAATAATTCTGACCATCCGCCTGACAACATCCCAACCATAAGAAACAACGCCACAACTCCACCGCTCACGTAAATCACCAGTTGAACGCAGTCACTCCAAATCACAGCCTTCATGCCACCAACAAACGTGTACGCGATCGTGCAAACACCAACGATGATGATGCTTTGTGGCAGACCGATGCCAGCAACTTTTTCAACAACAATCCCCGCCAGCAACAGCCGCAGACCATCGCCCAGATTTCGAGTCACCAGGAAAATAATGGACGCTGTCTTTTGCGTGACTCCACCAAATCGTTTGTGCAACACTTCATAGGCAGTAAAGAGTTCACCCTTGAAATACAGTGGTATCAGTTTCCAGGCCACAATGACGCGCCCAACACAGAAGCCCAGAGCGAGCTGCAAAAACTGAAGATTTCCGCCTTCGACGAAGGCAGTTCCCGGAATACTCAGGAACGTGGCTGTGCTGGTTTCTGTGGCGACAATTGAACCCAGCACGGCCCACCAAGGTAGATTGCGATCTCCCAGCAGGTAGTCCGAAACATTCCGACTGCCACGCCCTACCCAGAACCCAAGAGCAGTTAGAATCGCCAGATACGCGGCAACAATCGCGGTATCAATCGATGAGATTCTAAGGGCGATCAACTGAGGGACAATATTGTTCATTATTCGCTCAGCTTAATTTCAAAAAGCGTTGGCCAGTGTTTGCCTGTAACAAACAGACGCTGAGCCTTCTCATCCCATGCGATACCATTCAAAACAGCTTCGCGATCATTCCTCACCTCGCGTGGTCGGATGTGAGCGAGATCTATCCATTCGGTGACTTTTCCTGTTGTCGGATCGATGCATGCGATGCGGTCTTCGTACCAGATGTTGGCGAAAATCCGGCCATTGACGAATTCAAGCTCATTGAGATATGTGATCGACTTCAAACCCGATTTTACGCGCAGCATTCTCTCAAGCTTAAAGGTCTCTGGATTGATGAAACGCAAATCTGCACTCCCATCGCTGAGGATCATTGAATGTCCGTCATGTGTCAATCCCCAGCCTTCGCTTAGCTTGGAATCAATATCGCGATAGCGAATGTAGCCAGATCGCTGCAGAGTTTTCGCGTCGTAGACCAGCATGTAGCCGTTTCGCCATGTCAGCTGAAACACTCGGTCGTTCCAGACGGTAACGCCTTCTCCGAAAACATCGTCTGCGTTTTTTTGATCGCTTACAGATTTGCCAGAATCAATATCCACCAGCCGCAGCAATGATTTCCTGTACTGCCCGGTACCCTCTAACAGACGACCTTCGAGTACAGCCAAACCCTGGCAAAAGGCCGATCTGTCGTGGGGATACGTCTTCACAACCTGCGCTTTAATCACGGGCGGTGCAGCGGCCTCCGCTGAAGGTTTTGGCAACAGCATGACCGACGTTGCGGCCAGCACGGCGATACTCAAAGCAGCGAATGGCATAACGGTCCTCCATGACCACTGCGGTTTACAGGCCGACTGCGTTGTTGAATCGGGGTTCACCCTAGTGGTTGTTGTGGGCACATCAAAATCCGGGGACACAGGCAGTTGACGTCGGACGGGACTCCAGTCTCGTTCAACTCAGAATCTTTCCGGACGACATGGAACACGCGTTATGTGAATTGTCTCGCCAATCATTTTTTGGCATTTGCTTCTTCATGTGCGTGATCATCATGGCCATGATCTGCATCACTGTGCTCATCGTGCTTGTGATCCGCATCACCTTGTTCGGCATGAACACTTTCGTCATGATCACCGTGGCTATGTGGCTCAAGTCCGTATGAAAACGATTTGCCATCCATCGTCGCTTCCAGATGGCCGTCGAGTTGCTCCTCGCCTTTGACGTTTTCCGGAAGATCGGTACCACTGAATACCCAGCACGAAGCTGTTTCAGCAGTTTCGTCTTTGAGCGGCATCGGCTTAGCAACCAGGTCCTTGTGTCCGTCAGCAACGTGCAATCCCAGCGTTACGTTACTTGCAGGTCTCGCTTCGCCGACTTCACCGCCGTAAAAGTAGACAGTGACGTCGCGCGTCTTAGCGTCAAAAACCAATTCGCCATGATGAGCGTGCGCGTCATCCAACTCTAAAACATGACCACCGTGTTTACCAACTTCGCCATGGTCATGATCGTGAACATGTGCCGTTGCTTCACTCAGCGGAGCTTCCTTATACGACTGATAATCAGCGTCTTCACAGCCGACAACACCAAACGCCGCTACAGCCAGAAATGTAATCCAATATCCAGTTCGCATGATGTCTCAACCTTTTTATTTCGCCCGCCGCGAATAGTGCGGACAAGGCGGAATGTGTTCCAAATAAACATTACCATAAGGATCCGTGAGTTAGATCCCGCCATGATTTTAGAATTACAGCGTTGAACAGTACAGGGCCACACCAAAAATGGCTTGTAGGTAAGGCATTCGTTCAGAAATGGAAAGCGGGCGAGTCATCGTTGCGGGTGTCGATGACTCGCCCGTGAGGAACGAGGGCCGTTGCGGCAGTGCGATTATTGTCAGGAGGAAACAATATTCGCTGGAATACCTAAGGTTAAGAGGCTCAACCTTCAGGCATTCCCTGTGCGTGAAGTCAGAACAACTTCTTTTGCCCCGGAAATCCAGCCCACTGCGGAGTGCTGCCGGAATTTCCACTTCGCTCCCGAGGAATGAGGACACCGTTCAATTCAACTGACTTGCCCGAAGTTCCTTCT
Organism: Candidatus Kuenenia sp.; assembly: GCA_043758225.1. GTDB lineage: Bacteria > Planctomycetota > Planctomycetia > Planctomycetales > Planctomycetaceae > SXXK01. The sequence continues at coordinate 9,546 of JAYVNW010000822.1, forward strand.
GCGGAAAAAATGACTCGCTGATTCTTCACTGAGCCTGTGCGTTCCAGCTGGAGTCGCCGTTCGGCAACTTCAGACGGAGCGACAGCTTCCGAATGGCGAAAGCCCTGATCGGCATCGACTGCCGTGTCGGCGGAATCTGGAAAGAGGTCTTCGAATCCAACGTCGTCGCCATGTGCGTCGCCAGCAACCGTCGGTTCAGCAATTTTACGAACTCTTGATTCAGACGAACGCGGTGCGGGCGCTTCGAAGGTAAACTCGCGGCCTGACCTCACATTAGCGGACCCAGACTGTTCAGTTTCGACGCTATTCACACGCTCTCGAGTCATTGTCCTGGGTTCAGCATTCGCGGTGGATTGATTTGCCTGCGTTGCGCGTTGTGGATCCGGACTTTGCAGTCGAACCGTTGCACCAGCAAGCGAACCTCCGGGTGTCGAAAGGGCTGATCGTGCCGATTGATCAGCGACAATCTCCGGACGAGCGGCTGCCTGAGAAACGGCCTCTGGAGCGTTTTCATTCCCCGCCAGCATCTGCTCGCGAGGCGGCGTCAACTTTGGCATACCAGCTAACACCCAGCCTCGCCAGTTTTTCTCCAACGATTCGATACCTTCGTGGTCGAAGTTTGTGCGAATGGCATCTTCCCAATTTCCACGCTCACCATCAGAAATAAATTTCAGATAGGCATGACGGCCTTTCTGCTGCACTAGAAAATCAGCAAGCGCGTACCCTTGAGCATACAGTGTCAACATCGGCCGCTGGCCGCGTGGATACTCCTTCATTGCCAACAGATCACGTAACGAAATCAGTTCATGCTTGTTGCAAATGACTTCATTCAGCAATGACAGTTGCTTTACTTGTTCAGAACGGTGTTCAAACAGCGTCGCAGCGCCTTCATCGGCCCAGCGGGGCAGCGGGCGGCGAAAGTGACAGGCGAAAATCGTGTGATTGACTTCATGGGGAAGGACAGAATCCAGAATCCGTTCCAATGATCCCTGCACGCTCATTCGCCAATTCAACACCTCGCCGCGAGTAAACTGAAACGTCGTCTGTCCACCCGCTCCCAACGCACCTTCGCGTACGGAAATTTTGCAGGGACGACTCCAATTCGGAAGCGCTTTGCCAAGCCAGAAAATGGCAAGCTGCTGGCGATAAACTTCCGCTGCTTTGCCAACCTTTTCGGCAACTTCCGGATTATCGGCAGTAACGGCAAAATTGACTGTTTGAAAAGTCGCGGCTTCCGTGATGTGGCATAGTGCCAGCAGCGAAAAAGCCACAGCCAGACATCGCAGTGTTCGAGCGTCCATGCTCATCCTGTGCGTCGTTTGAAGGAATAGATCCGGCAACGAATCCTTCCGTTGCTCCGTATCGGACCGGCAGCAAATGCCGATCCAGTCCGATTATTTGGTCAAGTCAACAGGCCATTCTGATCTCGCAATCCCTTTGACAAAAAGAACTTGCGACTTCCGGCCGTTGTTCCGATGATCTAATCGAGCAGACACTGGAACTCCGGCAGATTCTGCAGATCTTACATTAATTGTCACTTTTACATCCAGAGCAATTTTGGCCCCGTCGTTCACAGGCCGCACCGAGCGAATCGCAGTTCCGAGTGCCAGATGCGTTTCTCGAGATAACGCTACCGTTGGTTCACAAGACATTGAGAGATCTTTACGTATGAGAATTAGAAAAGCCGTCATCACGGCCGCTGGCGATCAGCATGCCAGACTACCTCTACAGACGCTTGTTGATCGTCGAGGTGAAGTCCGCACGGCTCTCAGGCTGATGTTGGACGAAGTTGTAGAATCCGGAATCGATGACGTTGCGATTGTCGTTCGACCGGGGCGCGAGGAACCCTATATCAATGCCGCCGGACCGCATGCTTCGCGTCTGACATTCTTTGAACAGGACAATCCTCGCGGATATGGCGACGCCATTCTGCGTGCCAAAGATTTCACCGGAGACGAGGCCTTCCTTCATCTGGTGTCGGACCACTTGTATTTGAGCAAGACCGACCGGCTTTGCGCTCAGCAGCTCGTCGAAGCTGCTGCGAAGCATGAATGCTCGGTATCCGCAATTCAGCCAACTCGCGAGAACGAAGTTGCCTACTTCGGTACCGTTGGCGGAACTCCGCTTGCTCAATCCGATAACTTGTATGAGGTGAATACCGTCATTGAAAAACCGACACCGACGGTCGCCGAACAACGACTGATCGTGGCCGGTCAACGTGCGGGCTATTACCTTTGCATGTTCGGCATGCACGTGCTGACGCCCACTGTACTGACGCTGCTACAGAAGTCACTCGACGCTGCTGACGAAGGGAAGACCATTGATCTTAGCAGTTCGCTGAATCAACTGGCAGAGTCCGAACGCTACCTCGCACTCGAAATCGATGGTTCACGTTACAACATCAGCTACAAATACGGACTGCTGATGGCGCAGTTGGCGTTTTCACTCAGTGGAAATGATCGCGACTTGATTTTGACCGAGTTGGTGAATCTGCTGGCAACGAAGTAATCACTCCGGCGAGCGGCCTGGCGTCAGCCCTCCGAGACCATCGCAACACATCCAGCATGAAACCGTGATATTGTCAAAACAAACTCGGTGGACTAACGCCCAACCGCTCGCCTGCATTCCAGACAAATCGCAACTATGAAGCTACTCTCGATCATCACTTCCACCGACGCGGCAACTCGCGATCGATCGCTCGATACCGAATGCAAAGATCTGACGCTGGATCAACTGCTGCGCGAGTGTCGGGAGCTGGATAAATACCGCCGAACATGCGAAAATCTGTACGATCGAGTCCGCAGTCTCTTCTTCCTCTACGCAATTCATCGATTTCATTTGCCAACACAGCTGGCGGGAAAAGAAAGCGGACTCATTCCACACGCGGGCTACGAGCACATGCTTAACCGCCGTTACCCGGAAGCGCTGGATGTTTTTCTGCTGAAGCTGGAACAGGACGGCCCGTCTGTTTCGCTCTCCAGCGCGCTGGGAGAAGCCTATCATCGGCTTGCGTTTCAAACTCTCGCCGACCAGGTTCGACGCAGTGTTCGCACGGTGCGCGGCAATCAATGGATGTTCCGAACGGGACATCCCGCCGATGTGCCGCTGCAAATTCGGCCGGAACTTCTGCAGATCAATGAGTCTACAAACAGCTATCCCGTTCTTCGCGAACGCACGGCCGTGCGAATGGATTTTTCGCACAGTGGATGGAGCGACATTTTCTTCCTCGGCATGGACTATCCCGAAGGCGCGAAAGTAATTAATGCCTCCATCGATCTCGCTGTGCGAGGCCGTCATGAAAAACCAACTCCACCGATCGACTGTAGTCTGCGAGTCATCGATGAACCGGTGCTGCGACTCATCAGCATCGACCTTGATTCAAAAGTTGAGATCCGCGAAATCAACGAAGTTTTCGACTTTGCCCGCGATTATCTCGGCCTGATCAAAGGTGCAGTTATTGCCGCTGGATTGATTCCACCTGGCATGGAGGGTTGCGGCGGAAAAATCGCAGACGTCTTCAGTCGCATGATCGGCCCGGGCTTGGGTCTCGAAATTACAAGCCGAGTCAACGACATCCCGAAGGGCTCGCGGCTTGCCGTTTCAACGAACTTGCTGGGCTCCCTGATTTCGATGTGCATGCGTGCCACCCGGCAGGTTTCTGCCTTCACAGGCCAACTCGAAGAATCCGACCGCCGCATTGTGGCAGCTCGCGCGATCCTTGGAGAATGGATCGGCGGTTCGGGCGGCGGATGGCAGGATTCCGGTGGCGTCTGGCCGGGAATCAAACTTATCCAGGGATGCACGGCAGGCCCCGACGATCCGGAATTCGGTGTCAGCCGAGGCCGTTTGATGCCTCAACATCATGTGTTTACGCAAGACGAAGTTACTCGCGAAACTCGCCGACGATTGCAAGACAGCCTCGTGCTTGTACACGGTGGAATGGCCCAAAATGTCGGGCCGATTCTGGAAATGGTGACTGAAAAATATCTGCTGCGCTGCGAAAGCGAATGGGCCGCGCGGCAGAATGCGATTGCTTTACTCGAACAGATTACATCGTCTCTCAAAGCCGGCGACATTCCCGGCGTCGGTGCGGCAACTCATCGGAACTTCCACGAACCGCTTCAAGCCATCATTCCGTGGTGCAGCAACGCCTACACAGAACGCCTCATTCAAGAAAGCCGTGCTAAGTATGGTGACAAGTTTCAAGGATTCTGGATGCTTGGCGGCATGGCGGGCGGAGGCATGGGTTTCATCTTCGATCCG
>JAYVNW010000823.1:0-2426 GCA_043758225.1 Candidatus Kuenenia sp.
GAAACCTGGAGATTTGCACAAATTGAATCGCTGAATTCCACGAACAACTGCACAGCTTTCCCATTTGGTGGGCTGGCAACTCCGACTTGCGACACTAGCTGTGGCTGTGTATGCAAAAAACACCCTAAAGGCATCTGCGGCTAGCGCCTTGCGGCTCACGATTGTGACTAAATCAACAGCCCGCCTGATAAGTAAACTCAATGTGGATGATCCACCAGCAACCGAATCGGGAACAGAAATCGATTACGGAATTGCGAATTATGCGGATTGAACGGGCGGAATTCTGTGCGGATGCGTGGCAAGTCTGGATCTGATAGTTCGATAACCTGAAGGGGTTTCGTAACTTAGACGGGCAAGGTGCGCGCATGGCTCAGAGCGTTGTCGATCTATTTCAGCAGCTGGCAAGGAACGAATTTGGTTTCTTTACGCGGTTGCATTCGGTTTCCGAAATCATGTCCACGAGCGTCCCGATGGTTAGCTCGGATGTTTCACTTGGCGATGTCGTGGGACGGCGTGATCCGTTTTCCATCGGTTCATTAGTTGTGATGGATTCCGAGAAGGGAGATTTGATCGGACTTCTGAAGCAATCGACCATTCTGCGTTGTCTGCCGAGGTATCTGAATACGCTAAAAGAAAGTGACCGCGATCGCACAATTCTGACTGGTAATGTTTGTGATTATGTCACGCGTCGTTCGCCACATGTTGGTTCTGCAGCCACTCCACTGGAAGTGCTGGAACTCATGATGCGACAGCCATGCGACTGCATTCTGGTCTACGATGATCCACATAAAATTCTGGGCGTTGTGACGCCAGTCAACTTCGCCTGCACGATGCTGCTCTACTATCGCGTCTTTCAGACATTGCAGCCGCTGCAGCGACTGCGTCTGGTAGATCTTGACAGTAATTTATCGCTGGATGAAATCTTTTGTCGGGGGGCTCAAACGGCCAGGGATGTAATGGGTTCGCCGGTGGTGATTTCGTCTCGAGAACCTGTTGCTGTGGCCATTAAATTGATGCAGGAAGAGAGCCTGGAATTCCTACCGCTGGTTGATGAAGGCAATCATGTCACAGGAGTGGCCAGCCGCAATGATATTCTCATGGCACTGCAGCCGCCGTCGAGACCGAGTTTGATGCAGCAGGTTGATGGTCTTCCTCATTGGATGGATCTGCTTGCCACTGACCTGGAACCAACTCTGGCCGAACCGATATCGACCGTGGCAAAGGGGCGAGTGGTTTCTGTGGCACCGACGTCTCGATTGGCAGAGACGCTTTCGAAGTTAACAGAAACTGGTCGCGACGTCGTGATGGTACAGGAAAACGGACAGCTGTTTGGGACTGTTTCTCTCACCGACATTGTGCGTGTCTTCCGAACTCTGATGCGATTGCAGACGATTAAAGGGAATTAGTTGCGGACCGCAGGGGTTTCGCTCGTGCCTCGCTCGAACACCAGAGATCCTTATGGCCGCGATCAACCAAAGTTGACCAATGGATCTGCCATCGTGGCCACCCAGAAATATGATTGTGGTGAGGATCGCGTTCGTTTTGGCCTGTTTTTTGGGCTAAAAATGAATGCCATTGCCGCTTTTTGACAGGTGGAATACCCTTCAGTACTCCCGAACAGAGGGGATGAGTTAGTTTTCACACGCGATTGGCCGCAGGTTTGCGGAAATAAAGATGCTTGCACACGGATGTTGCAGCCTGACATCGATCAATGCTCTTGAAGCGGACTGCACGGAGGTATGCCTGTGAAGTTGTTGCAGCGATACATACTTGGTGAACTGGTGCGCGTGTTCCTGCTGCTGGTGATCGTGCTGACTTTGATGTTGGTGTTTGTCGGTGTGTTTCGCGAAGCCACCGAGCGCGGTTTGGGGCCGATTCAGATTCTGCAGATCTTGCCTTATGTTGTCCCGAGCATGTTGCCGTTTACTGTTCCCGCGACGTTGTTGCTTTCGGTATGTGTTGTCTACGGGCGGATCTCCGGCGACCTGGAAGTCATCGCCGCAAAGTCTGCCGGGATCAGTGCGTTGCAATTGTTGATACCGGCGTTTCTGTTGGGACTTTTTCTGGCAGGAGGGTCGTTTGGACTTATCAATTACGCCATTCCTTGGGGCGTTTCCAATATCGATCGTATTGTGACGCAGGCGATGGAGGAAATTTTCTTCGATGTCTTGCGCACCCAGCATTATATCAGTTATCCAAAAGGCGGTTATACGATCACAGTCCGCGACGTGAAGAACCGGACGTTACTGGATCCAACGATTCGATATCGCAAAAATCATAAACAATACACTTTGCGAGCTGAAGCGGCTCAAATACGTTTTGATATGGAGAACAAAGAGATCATTGTTCGCTTGAAGAACGTCAGTGGTGGTGGTGCTGAGACTGATTTTTCCGCCGAGATGAAGTACGTCACGCATCGTTTTCCC
>JAYVNW010000824.1:0-6413 GCA_043758225.1 Candidatus Kuenenia sp.
GCAACCGCAGGAGCTGGTGCCGGGATGCTGGCCTATTCAGCGCTGGCGGCGGCGGACAGCGGCAACAGAATCTCAGCGACGCATTTTGCACCACGCGCGAAACGCGTCATCTGGCTGTTCATGCATGGCGGGCCTAGCCACGTCGATCTGTTTGATCCCAAGCCTGCTCTAACGAAGTATGCGGGGAAGCCGGTACCGGCAAGTTTTGGTGAAGTGATGACTCGGCGTGACGTCGCAAAGAATCCATTGCTGGCTCCCGTGCGTCGATTTCGTCCGCGAGGTCAGTCGGGGCTGGAAATCAGTGACTTTCTGCCTCACATCGCGGAATGTGCCGACGACATTTGTGTCGTGAGATCGCTGCACGGCGACAGCGTCAATCATCCGCAGTCTGTGTATCAGATGAACACCGGAAGTATTCTGATGGGCAATCCCAGTGTCGGCAGTTGGGTGGCGTATGGGCTTGGTTCGGAGAACCAGGACATGCCGGCCTTCATTGTGATGCCGGATCCCGGCGGTGGACTTAAAGGCGGTCCAGCCGCATGGAGCAGCGGTTATCTGTCGGCCACGTATCAAGGTGTGACAGTGCGGTCCGGAACGTCTCCGATTATCGACCTGCAGGGACAGCCCGGTGTAGGTCTCGAACAGCAACGCCGTAATCTGGAATTCATTCAGTCGCTGAATCAACGGCATCTGGCAGAACGTGATCATGAAGACCAGCTCGCCGCGCGAATTCGAGCCTACGAACTCGCGTTTCGCATGCAGGCCAGAGCCCCGGAAATTGTGGATACGAGTGGTGAGACATCAACCACGCTGCAACAATACGGCATCGATCAAAAGGAGACACGTGACTTCGGCATGCGTTGTCTGCTGGCCCGCCGCATGGTCGAACGTGGCGTGCGGTTTGTGCAGCTTTATTCGGGCGATACGGACGGCTGGGACGCGCATTCCGACGTCGAATCAAACCATTCCGAATACTGCCAGCGAACCGACAAACCGGTGGCGGGATTACTGAAAGATCTGAAACAACGCGGGTTATTGGACGACACGCTGGTCATCTGGGGCGGAGAATTCGGGCGCATGCCGATGAGCGAACAAGGCTCGGGACGTGATCACAATCCATGGGGATATTGTGCATGGCTCGCGGGTGCAGGAATTACTGGTGGGCGAGCTTACGGTGCGACGGACGACATTGGTTTGCGAGCGGCCGTGAATCCGGTATCGGTTCACAATTTCCATGCTTCAATTCTGCACCTGCTTGGCGTTGATTATAAGCGACTGTCGCATTTTCATAATGGATTGGACAAACGATTGACCGGCCCGGATGAAGCCCATGTAGTGCATGAGATGATTGGATGACCAAATCAGAAAGGCGAGCGGGAGGGCGTCAGCCCTCCGAGTGAGTTTCATGGAATTCGTAGATTGTAAGCAGCGCAATCAAACACAGGAGAGCCTCAATTGCTTGCAGAATTTGTGTCCGCCCTTCGGGCCTTGAAGCACACGCTCATCTTGTCCGGTGGCTCCGCCACCGGCAGAAGCTGTGTCAGCCCGCCGGGCCTGAATCGCAGGGAAACTCAGGACGCGTTGTCATGCTAATCAGAAATCCGCCCGTAACCTCTTGCGTATTTTGCAGCTGCTCCGCTCGCCTAAATAACGTTCGCCTGTTGCAAGCAAACTTCAGGACGTCACGAATCTGCCACATAGAAAATCCGCGAATTCAGGTCTTCGTAGCGATCGCCATGATAATCACGCAGGCGATCGGCTTGGTGTGCCATGCGGACGACCACGCTTACAACGAGCCACCTATCACCGACTCCGATCGCGATCACTGGTCGCTGAAGCCGCGACACTCGGTGGAAGTTCCAACAAGGGCATTCGAAACCTGGCAACGAAATCCCGTTGATGCGTTCATCGCTGCGGAACTGGAAACACACAGTCTCACACCACAACCAGAAGCTGATCGTCGCACCCTGATTCGTCGCACAACCCTGAATCTCACCGGACTTCCGCCGACTCTGGAGGAAGTTGCAGCATTCATCTCTGATGAATCAGCGACCGCTTATGAATCGCTCATTGATCGACTGCTCACGTCGTCTGCCTACGGCGAACACGCAGCCCAGCACTGGCTGGACCTGGCGCGGTTTGCGGAAACGGATGGATTTGAACATGACAACGTACGGCCCAATGCATGGCGGTACCGCGATTGGGTGATTGATGCCCTCAACGCAGACATGCCGTATGATCAATTCATCCGTCTGCAAATCGCCGGAGATTTGATCACACCCGACAATGAGGCGGCCGCCATCGCGACGCAGTTCTGTGTTTCTGGCCCGGACATGCCAGACATCAATTCCCCGGACGAGCGGCGACATACGCTGCTCAACGAAATGACGTCTACCGTCGGCGAAGTCATTTTGGGATTGCAGATCGGATGTGCTCAATGCCATGATCACAAATACGATCCGATCAGCCAGGCAGATTTCTACCGCTTGCGAGCGATCTTCGAACCGGCCATCAGCCTGAAGAAGAATGCGTCGGTCACTGGGCTTAAAGAACAGACGTCATACAAACTCGCAAGCCATATCATGATTCGCGGCGACTTCCGACGCCCCGGCATGGAAGTCGCGCCGAATGGTCTGAGAGTACTGGAATCTGAATCACTACACTTTGAAACATCGCCCCAGAAAAATTCGGACGGCCGACGAATTGCCCTCGCGAACTGGCTCACACATCCTAACAATCCGCTCACCGCCCGCGTGATTGTAAATCGCATCTGGCAGCAACATTTTGGCAAAGGGCTGAGCGAATCGCCGAGCGATTTTGGTGTGATGGGAAGGGAGCCATCGAACCCGCAACTGCTGGACTGGCTGGCGACCTGGTTTGTTGACAATGGCTGGAGCATCAAGCAACTGCATCGCCTGATCCTGACATCATCTACTTACCGACAACTCAGTCGATTGCCCGACGACGCGAGTGCCGAAGAAGCGAATGCGTGGAAACTCGCTCTCAAAAGAGACCCCGACGTACAGTGGTTGTCACGCTTTCCACGCCAACGATTGTCTGGTGAAGTTATTCGCGATGCGATGCTCTCTGTGGCCGGAATCCTGAATCGAAAAACTGGCGGTCCGGGCGTTCGGCCGCCGCTACCTGCCGAACTCCGCAGCACGCTGTTGAAAGATCAGTGGAACGTCACTGAAGACACGTCGGAACATCATCGCCGCAGCATCTACGTCTTCGCTCGCCGAAATCTGCGATTCCCGATCTTTGAAGCCTTTGACCGACCAGATGCGAACCAAAGCTGCTCCCGTCGCGACGTCTCCACCACCGCGCCACAGGCACTGCATTTGTTGAATTCAGAGTTCTCGATGCAGATGGCGGAGCTCATTGCCGATCGGATTCTTTATGACAAAACTAAAAGCGATCAGCGAGTCGTCGAAGCCTTCGAGTTAATTCTCAATCGCAGCGCAGCGACGGACGAATTGAATGACGCCCGACGCTTCATCGCGAATTCCGACGACGACGGTTTTACCTATCTGTGTCTTGCACTACTGAACAGCAATGAATTTTGTTTTGTCGACTGATTCAGACTCGAACTACGTAATCAGTTCGTTGATCACCTTTGCCGGCAGTACGCCCGTGAGCCTTTGATCGAGGCCCTGATACTTAAAGTTGAATCGTTCGTGGTCGTAGCCAAGCTGTTTCAGGACCGTTGCGTGGAAGTCGCGAATGTGGACGGGATCACGGACAATGTTGTAACTAAAGTCGTCGGTTTCACCGTAGATTGTTCCGCCTTTGAAACCACCGCCAGCCATCCACATTGTAAAGCAGCGAGGATGATGGTCACGGCCGTAGTTCGTCTTTGACAGACCGCCCTGCGAATAGATCGTACGGCCGAATTCGCCGCCCCAGATGATCAGCGTTTCATCGAGCATGCCACGCTGTTTCAGGTCTGTAATCAGGCCGTACGTTGCCTGATCAAGGTCCCGGCATTGGTCTGGCAGACGACCGGCGACGTTGGCGTGTGAGTCCCAGTTGTTGTGATAGATCTGCACAAACCGCACGCCGCGTTCCACCATGCGGCGGGCCAGCAGAATCGTGTTGGCCAGTGTACCTGGGTTCTTCGCTTCGTCGCCGTAGAGTTCATAAGTCGAAGCTGGTTCAGACGCCAGATCCGTGAGTTCTGGCACACTGGCCTGCATGCGAAACGCCAGTTCATACTGAGCAATACGAGTCTGGATTTCAGGATCACCAATCTGCTCGTAGTTGAGTTCATTCAGACGATTCAAACCATCCAGCGTCGTGCGTCGTACGGCTGTCGGAACACCGTTGGGATTGTTGATGAACAGAATCGGATCGCCGGATGATCGGAATGACGTTGCCGCATACTCGCCGGGCAGATAACCCGACGACCACAACCGCGCGGAGATGGCCTGGACCTGTTCCTGATTCGTTGGTCGCGCCACCATGACAACAAATGACGGCAGGTTTTCGTTGAGCGATCCCAGACCGTACGACATCCAGCTTCCGAGACATGGTCGTCCTGTGACCTGATTGCCAGTCTGCATCAGACTGATGGCAGGTTCGTGATTGATGGCTTCCGTGTACATACTGCGGACGAAACACATTTCGTCGGCGACTTTTTTCGTCCACGGCAGTAATTCTGTCATCCACATTCCGCATTGGCCGGATTTTTCAAACTTGAACATCGACGGTGCGATCGGGAAACGAGCTTGCCCGGACGTCATCGTCGTCAAGCGTTGCCCGTTGCGAATGGATTCTGGCAGGTCTTTGTCGTACCAGTCATTCATCTGCGGCTTGTAGTCGTACAGATCCAACTGTGACGGCCCGCCAACCATGTGCAGATAGATGACGTTCTTGACCTTGTTTGGAAAATGAGTCGGCACAGCGCCTTGAAACCCAGTTTGGTGACCAGCGACGTCCGCTCGTAATGGCTCACCCAACAGCGATGCCAGTGCAGCTGCACCGACAACGTTTGAGCCCTGTGAAAAGAAATATCGTCGCGTCATGTTCTGACGGAATTGTTCAAAGGTGTTCATTATTGGATTCCTGTTTACTTATTCAGTACCTCATCCAGATTCATCATTTCATTGCACAACATCGTCCATGCGGCGAGCGGCGTCACATCGAGACTGGCGTCTGGCTTGGAATCGCCGGTCTTGATTAACTCCGCTGCTTCGGCCACATGATCTTTGTAAAACGCCGTTAACTGGCCGAGTGATCCGATCAGCACGGGCAATTCCTCCGTTCGCAATTCACGACACAGCAACCTTCGCGCGGTCCATTGCAGTCGCTGTTCGTCGGTTGAACCGCCCTGTTTCAGAATGTTTTCAGCAAAGCGACGAGCGGCCTCAACGAACTGCACGTCATTCAGTGTCACCAATGCCTGCAGAGGCGTATTCGTTCTTTCACGACGCACCGTACACTGTTCGCGGTTGGGTGAGTTGAAAATATCCAGCGACGCAGGCGGAGCCATGCGTTTCACAAACGTGTAGAGACTGCGTCGGTAAAGATCGTCGCCTTGATCCTGAACATAACGCGACGTTGTGCTGCCGTTCATCGCGATCGATTCCCACACGCCGGGCGGTTGGTACGGCTTTACGCTTGGTCCGCCGATTTTCGGAACAAGCAATCCACTCACTTCCAATGCGTAGTCGCGGACCATCTCAGCATCCATGCGAAACCGAGGCCCGCGCGACAACAGACGATTGGCCGGATCTTTTTCAAGCTTCTCCGGAGTGACCGTTGCGGCCTGTCGATACGTCGCAGACATCACGATCATCTTCACAAACTTTTTTGTGTCCCAGCCTCCTTCACGGAACTCGACCGCGAGCCAGTCGAGCAGATCCTGATTGATTGGAATCTCGCCCGACACACCAAGGTCGCCCGTCGTACGAACAAGGCCCGTGCCGAAGATCTCCTGCCAGAACCGGTTCACCGTCACGCGTGCCGTGAGCGGATGATCGGGCTTCAAAAGCCACTCCGCAAATCCCAGCCGATTTCGCGGCGCGTCCTGCGGGAATGGAGGAAACGCAGCGGGAGTTCCTGGCGAAACCTGATCGCGACGCTGATCGTATTCACCGCGATACAACACGAATGCCATCGCAGCCTCTTTCTTTTCGTTCATTACGTGAGCAATTGTGCCCCGCGCACGGATATCAGCTTCTTCTTTCTCCAGTGAGGCAAGGTTCGTTGCACACTCCTGAAACGAAGCGTCGAACTTCTTTAACCAGAAGTTGTAGAGCTCGTTTGTTTCTTCGGGTGAGCGTTGATCAACGGCTTTCGCCAGAGTTCCCTGGAAACGACTCAGCTTCGCCAAAGAATCCACTTCCGCCGCTGAGAGTGCTCGCCGCTGAATTCGCAGGTCCTGAATAGAGCCCGTAAATGGACTGTCGGAA
>JAYVNW010000825.1:0-7836 GCA_043758225.1 Candidatus Kuenenia sp.
GTTTGATGATCAATATGCCGGGCGGCGAGTTCGGTAGCAGATATCCTTTCAGTCGCGGATGCTTGCGAATCGCCTTTGCGGTAGCTTCGTCTTCGAGCATGACCACTCCGCTGCAATATTCAAACGTCAGCCGTCCGCCGCGCGAAGGCTCGCCACCCAGAAGCTGCTCGACTTTGGCCGACAGAACGACATCTTTTCCTAAAAGTTCACGAAGTTCCTTTGCCGGAAATTTCTCCGCGGGAAACTGCGAAAGCCGTTTCTTGTCGATTTGAAACTCAAGCAACTCCCGAACCTTCACCGGACGACACAGACTATAAAGTCGAGCCAGCGTTTGAATGGGCAATCCGGCTCCGGCCTTTACGAATCCCATGTCATCAATTTCGATCCCGTCTGGCGAAGTCTGTCGGGGCAGCGGAGCGACTAACCCCAGCATACTTCGTGCGTCGAACGACAGTCCAAACCAGTTTCCATTTTTGTATGGCGTGTAAAAAGCCCACCGACTTTGATACAGAGCGTTTCGCAGTGCAGCGACTCCCTTTCCATCAAACCAGTGGTGCCAGGATTGACTCTCGTGAGATGCAATCGTCAGGCCCAGTTTTTTGGACCACGCCAGCAATTCCTTCTCCGGAAGTTGGCTCAAGCCGAGCCAGATTTGTGGCAGATCCGATTCACGAACTGCAACGTTCGAAAACGCCGACGCATACAAAGTCAGGAATTCGATCATCTTCGCGTCTACTGGCCTCGCTGGGCGTATCAGATTTCCGGTTTCCTGCTGCAGCAAGTTGATAACACCGTTGCAAACCGCTGAACACAGCGGCGAGAGATCATGCTGATCGAAAGCAGCGAAGGCGTCGCCTGGAACAAATTCTTTCCGCCGGTTCGCTGCCACAACTTTGGCATTCACCAGAAACCAACTCAATTCATCGAGCCAGGCAGGATTAAAATTGCCTTCCTTGCACAGTCGCATCCCGTCGGTTTTGTTCACTCGCCCTTCATAAGTCGCAGCGACACGCCCGGAAAGTACCATCGCCGCAACCGCACGATACCAATACTGCGAATACATCGACTCCGCCTGCGCCAGATCAGTATCCGGCCACAGTTCCTCCAGTTGCACAGTTTTCCACTGCGACGCAAACTCTCGCACACACTGTGGTGGCTGAACATTCGCTTTCAGATTGGACTCTGTCGTTCCACGCTTCATTGAGTTCGCCTGCACTAGCATCGAGTCTTCCGCGAATCTTCAACTATAACAGATTGTCTTAAGAAACAAGGGCAATCATCCGGCTTAGAGTTCGTTTTCAACTCTTCACTGCCAACGAGCAGCAGATGGTTCTGTTGAGGCTGTAACGGAAGACGCGAGTTGTACGATTCATTCTGGGACATCTGTTCGCTATGCTCTGCCACCGGCGACCTCGCAACGACATTGGGCGACTTAAAGACCTGCACGCATAAAAGGCAACAACTGAATGGCCGATCTTCGCCTGGCGATGGCGCTCATGACGCTGCTATCAATTGCCAGTTTCATGAGTGTTCGACGGATCTGCTCCAAAGCAAATCCGCGTGTGCTGGATGCCGTGGCGGCAGGCATGGTGCTGCTCATAGGCGTGTATATTCGGTTTGTGTGGGGGCAGTTGTGGATTGTTAAATGGATACCGCTGCCGTCTGTCGTGATCCTGGCCAACTGGTTCCCGGTGCTGTTGGGGATTCTTGCCGCTGTGCTGTGGTCACGCATGGAATCGTATTCTGTTCCACGCAGAATTCCGATTCAGCTGGTGTTGATCGCTGCGACTATCTGGTCAGAAATTTATGTCATCCCACGTAGCCCTCCAGAGTGTGGTGACGAATGGATTGAGCCGACAGCGGAAGTGCCGTTTCGAGTTTGTCGGCAAACGACACCTTTTACCTGTTCTGCAGCATCGGCTGCCACAATTCTGCATTCGCTGGGGGTGCAATCGTCAGAAAAAGAGATGGCTCAACTTTGCCTGACAGGCGAAGGAACAACATGGCTGGGACTGTATCACGGGCTTGCGATCCGGCTTCGCGGAACAGGATTTGGGGTTGAGTTCTTTGAAGGGAGCGTCGCAGATCTCGATGTCGCCACGGCAGAGTTTCCTGTGCTGTTGTGCTGCCAACTTTCTGGTGACGTGGCCCAACTCTTTCCGGAGTATCAGGAAGACTCAGGATGGATTCCGGGTGTTGCGCATTCCACGGTTCTTTTTGGACAAATCAATCAAATCTATGTGATCGGTGATCCGTCGCAGAAGAATGTCGAGTTATGGTCTAATCGTGATATTTGGAATCTGTGGACCGGGCAGGGACTGCGAATTGTCAGGACAACGAAGCCGATCGTTGCCGACCTTGAAGCTGCGCCGATCCTGAATTTTCATTCGGCATTCCGTCCCGCAGAATGAGCAATTCGTGCGGCAGCTACGCAGTCGGAAACGCATTTGTGAGCAAGTTCACAAAAGCCGTCATTGTCTCCCTTTTCAAGGCGAGCCAGTTCATCGTGTGTGAACGGCTTGCCATAGACGATATGAATTCGTTTCGGGCGGATAAACCACGCACCTTTGGGCATGGCTTGATCGGAGCCCGAGATTCCAACGGGATAGACCGGCTGGTTCGTACGACGTACCATTGCCAGAAAGCCAGGGCGAAATGTTCGGACTTCGGCACCAGATGACCGAGTGCCCTCCGGAAAGACGCCGACCAGATAGCCTTGTTCCATGCGTTCCACTGCCATACGAATACTTCCACCGCGTGCGGCTTCGCGGCTGATGGGCATCACGTAAGTATGACGGAGCAGCCAGCCGAGTACCGGTACTTTGAAGAGGCTGTCGCGAGCAAGAAAAGAAACAGGGCGTGTCAGCAACACAGCGGCAAGCAGGGGGTCGAGAAAACTCTGATGATTGATCAGAAGCAATCCGCCTTTTGAGTTATCGATATTCTCAAGTCCGGAGCCACTCACACGCAGCCACATGCGACATAGTGCCCATACCGGCCAGTGCAGCATTTGCCAAAACAGATGTGGAGTCAAAACTGAATTGGAAACAGATTCGGTCATAGGATCTGGTGCCTCCCAGACGACTGGAGGGAACGAATAGAAAATGGCGAGTGGCATATTTTCCCTAGAAACTCGTTTTATGCCTGCAGCAGGCTTCGAACAACCGCTGCGGTGTCGCTTAAATCCGAAAATAGATGATCAGGATTATGCGGCTGAAGCTCGGCGAATGAATACATGCCGGTGGCTACCGCGACGGCTCTTGCATTGATGGCTCGCGCGCAGCTGATGTCTGCAGGAGTGTCGCCGATGACACAGGCCATCCCGTCGGGAACTGGATGATTCAGATGTCCTCTGACATTTTCAACTGCGATGCGCGCAACGTCGTCTCGCAGAGCATGATGATCTCCAAAACCACCGGTTTCAAAAAAATGATCAATCCCAAAGTGCCGCAGTTTGATCCATGCTCCTTCGACATAGTTTCCGGTGAGCAGGCTGAGATGGACATTGGAATCGCGTTGCAGTTGGGCCAGAAGTTCCTGAACACCTGGCAGCAGCTCGCCGGGCAGTGTTTCGAGAGCGCTTGGAAGGCGTTCCAGGTAGCTGCGCATGAATCGTTCTCGCTGCGCGGGCGAATCTTCAAGTTCGTATCGGCCGAAGATTTCGTCGGCGATTCCGCGATCTGTCCGCCCAGCAGTCAGGACGCCTTCGAACGGAAACTGGATGCGGAAGTCTTCGACAAGTGCCAGTTCCATCGCTCGCTGACCGGCTCCGCCTGTGCTGAGCATAGTGCCGTCGATATCAAAGAATAAAACGTGTTGCAATGGGACGACTTTCGTAACCTGACGATGTAGGATGACAGAGATCGTGTATCTTCATACTCTCCAGCAGTGTGTTATTTCAATCAAACCTTATCTGACACTGAGATAATCTCTATGCTGGCAGAAGAGCTTCGGCTGAAACAGTCCTGTGAACGCAGTGCAAACTGGCAGCGTTGGGGGCCATATCTGGCGGAACGTCAATGGGGCACCGTGCGTGAAGATTACTCCGCAACTGGCGAGTGCTGGGACTATTTTCCGCATGATCATGCTCGCAGTCGTGCGTATCGCTGGGGCGAAGACGGCCTGCTGGGAATCTCGGATCGAGAATGCCGACTTTGCTTTGGCCTGGCACTTTGGAATGGAAAAGATCACATTCTCAAAGAACGGCTGTTTGGACTTTCTGGTCCAGAGGGAAATCATGGCGAAGATGTGAAGGAATGCTATTTCTACCTGGATTCCACTCCCACACATTCTTACATGAAGTCGTTGTATAAGTATCCGCAGTCGGATTTTCCTTATGACCAGCTAGTGGCGGAAAATCGTCGCCGCGGCCGAAACGACGGCGAGTTTGAATTAGCAGATACAGGGGTCTTCGATCACGGCCGCTATTTTGATGTTTTCGCAGAGTATGCCAAAGCATCGCCAGACGACATGCTCATTCGCATCACGATCGCGAATCGCAGCGATCAGGAGTCGACGATTCACGTCCTTCCCACGCTGTGGTTTCGCAATACCTGGTCATGGGGATGCACTCATGAAGGATGCGAGCTGAAACCATCCATCGTTCGTCAGTCTGACGAATCGTTTCTGGCGGAGCATGCGACGCTGGGGCGATTTCGATTGCTTCTGGATCGATCCTGTTGCGGATCCGGAAAGAACATCGCCGAACCTGTGGCACTTTTGACAGAAAACGAAACTAACAGCAAACGACTGTTCGGGACGTCGTCTCCCGATTCGCTGACGAAGGATGCTTTTCATGATTTCGTAATTTCCGGCCACAACGACGCGGTGCAGGAACTGCAGCGAGGAACCAAGGCGGCTCAGTATCTGGTGGCCACAATACCAGCTGGCAGTGAGATTGTTCTGAAATTGAGACTCGTCCAGGAAGAACACTATCCGGATGTTTCGTTTGGCCCGGAATTTGAGGAGGTATTCCGAAGCCGCATTTTGGAGGCCGATGATTTCTACTCGACGACTTTGCATCCTCGTGCAACAGATGAAGAATGCCGTGTCGCTCGACAAGCACTGGCTGGGCTGATGTTCAGCAAGCAGTTCTATCACTATGACATTCGGCATTGGCTGAGTGGTGATCCTGACATGCCGAAGCCACCAGCCTCTCGACTCAGCGGGAGGAACAACGAATGGACGCATCTGTTTAACCGTGACATCATTTCTATGCCGGACAAATGGGAGTATCCGTGGTATGCAGCCTGGGATCTGGCATTTCACATGATTCCGATGGCGACGGTTGATCCTGATTTCGCCAAGTCGCAACTCCTGCTGTTGCTCCGTGAATGGTATATGCATCCGAACGGACAAATTCCGGCTTATGAATTTGCGTTCTCGGATGTCAATCCGCCTGTGCATGCATGGGCTTGTTGGCGCGTCTATAAAATGACAGGACAGCGTGGCGAAAGAGATCGTCCGTTTCTAGTGCGTGCGTTTCAGAAATTGCTGATAAACTTTACCTGGTGGGTGAATCGAAAGGACGTAAATGGCCGCCATCTGTTCTCAGGTGGCTTTCTTGGGCTCGACAATATCGGCGTCTTTGATCGGTCGAAACCACTTCCGACTGGCGGCTATCTGGAACAAGCCGATGGCACTGCCTGGATGGCATTTTATTGTTCAACGATGTTGTCTATTTCTCTGGAGCTTGCGCGAGAAGAATCGGCGTATGAGGACATCGCGTCCAAATTCTTTGAGCATTTCGTTGCCATCGCGGATGCGATGAACTGTCTGGGCGGCACAGGACTTTGGGATGATCAGGATGGGTTCTACTATGATCAACTGAGGGTGGAAGGCACGGCTCATCGCTTGCGCATCCGGTCAATTGTGGGCATTATTCCACTGTTTGCTGTGGAAGTCATGGATGAAGAATTGCTGCAGCAGTTACCCAGGTTTCGAAAACGCATGGAATGGTTTCTGCAGCATCGGCCGGATTTATCCAGACAGATTTCTTGTGGGGATAGTTCCTCACGTGGCGGGCATCGGCAGGTTCATCGGCTGCTGGCGATTCCATCCAAAGAACGGCTACAGCAAGTTCTGAAGTACCTGCTGGATGAATCCGAGTTTTTGTCGCCATACGGGGTGCGGGCTTTGTCGAAAGTTCATAAAGTTCATCCATACTCGTTTTGGGTGGGCAGTGACGAGCATCGAGTGGAGTATGTTCCAGGTGAATCAACCACCGGATTGTTTGGCGGCAATTCGAATTGGCGCGGGCCGATCTGGTTTCCTGTGAATTATCTGTTGATCGAGTCTCTCGAACGCTATCACTACTTCTATGGGGATGCGTTTCAAGTCGAGTGTCCGGTCGGATCCGGGCAGATGATGAATCTGCAGCAAGTCGCCGATGAATTGAGCCATCGTCTGGCGCTGCTGTTTTTGCCGGATGCGTCCGGACGTCGCCCGTGTCATGGCGATGAGGCTCGATATACTGATGACCCGCACTGGCGAGATCTTACGCTGTTTCACGAATATTTTCACGGAGATACCGGACGCGGGCTTGGGGCCAGTCATCAAACCGGATGGACAGCTCTCGTTACGCGGCTATTGGGAAAATCATATCGAGAACGCGAGAGCCAAGGGCTCGACTGAACATCGGCGAGTAGGCTGTGTCGGTGTTGCCGTCTGCTGATTGTGGCGCATCGACAGTTGAAAAGAGTAACCGAGTATGAACGACCCAACTTTGTCGACTTTTGATCTGGAAGCGGAATGGCTTGAAGCAGATGGTCTGGGGGGATATGCATCGGGTACAGTCGGTGGTTGGAGGACTCGCCGCTATCACGCAATTTTACTGACATCGGCAACTCCGCCGACGAATCGAAAAGTGTATGTCAACGGATTCGAAGCCACCGTAGTGTTCGGGGAAGCGTCGTTTCCACTTTCGACGCAGCAGTATGTTCCGGATGTGACATATCCGCGAGGTTACGAATTCCTGCAGTCATTTACTGAAGAGCCCTGGCCAACATGGGTCTATCGACTTCCTGATGGATTGGTGATTGAATTTGAATTGTTTGTCCCGCGAGGATATTCCGGGACCGTTTTGAAGTGGCAAATCAAGAGGTCTGTCGAAGGCCAACAATTCACAAATGTGGAGTTGGTGGTTCGACCGCTGATCAGCGGGAGGGATTATCATTCGTTATCGTCCGAGAATTCCGTTTTTTGCTTCGACGCTTTAGTTGAGGACGGTCAAATCGAATGGCGGCCATACGAAGATGTCTCAACGATCAGGGCATTCTCAAACGGGAATTACACTTCTTCGCCTGACTGGTATCGGCAGTTCTTTTATTCCGAAGAGGCCGCACGGGGTTTAGATGCTACGGAAGACCTTGCGTCGCCGGGAGAACTGCGATTTCAATTGAGCACGGTTCCTGCATTCCTGGTTCTTACGGACGACGGGCCGTGGAGTATCCGGGAATCTCCGCGTGAGACGATTGATCAATTGGTGGATCGACTTGCGGAGGCTGAACGATCTCGCCGTCACGGATTTGCCACACGACTTCATCGTGCGGCGGCAGACTATCTTGTACTGAGGGGCAGTGGCAGAACGATTGTCGCAGGGTATCCCTGGTTTACCGATTGGGGGCGTGACACGTTTATCGCACTTCGTGGTTTGTGTCTGGCGACTGGGCAGATCGAGGATGCGGGCCGAATTCTGACAGAATGGTCACAACTTGTGTCAGAAGGCATGCTACCCAATCGTTTTCCTGATCACGGAGATGCGCCGGAATACAACTCTGTTGATGCGTCTCTGTGGTATGTCATCGCAGTACACGACTACCTGAACGCGTCAAGGAT
>JAYVNW010000826.1:0-8128 GCA_043758225.1 Candidatus Kuenenia sp.
CAGAGGTAACCCATTTTGGTTAGCGCTCATGTCATAGAAGTGGCGGGCCAGCGTTCATTGAGCATGCGAGGTGCGCAGAATTCCATAAACCAAATCTGCGACCCTGGCACAAGAGCGGCGTTACACCGCTGGGGGGCCTCGAGCGATCGGAGTGCAGCACGCCACGTAGGAGTCATCTTCGCCGCCAGTGCGCAGCTGCTCGAACAGTGGTTCCACCGAAATTAGCACCACAACACTCACGGGGCTTGAGACCGTTTGGCCGAGCACATAGCAGACTCCACAGGAATTGTGATCGTGAGGAGCAGCGGGTGAATTCTGATCGTTGGATTTTTCCCCGTCAGCAGTCTCAGTGGAATGCCTGTGTGAATGTCCACACTCGTGTGAATGCGAGTGTGAGGAACATGAGGGAATTGAGCCCTGTTGCGATTCGTTGTGATATGCCAGGTGATGCAGCCATTGACCAACGAGTGACGTCGTCAGAATTGCCGCGCATGCAACAATTCTGGCAAAGTACTCAATTTCTGGTCGCAGAGGCTGCACTAAGGGGATTCCGGAGAAAGTGACACACCAAAAAAACCGACGACTTACAGCAGATAGTGGGATAGTGTTCAATTTGATTCAAGAGGCACAAACCTCGTCCATCAATGACTCACACACTTTGTGAGTATACGTATTTCAGGCTTTCAATCGTGGCAACTTTTTGCATCATTTCCAATCGGGCGAGTTTTTTTCATGAAATTCATGGACTTTGCAGTCGGACATCAACAGCAAATGTCGTAGAGCATGTCAGTTCCGAGATGTGGTCGCATTTGGGCGACAAGATCCAGAAGTCTTCGAATTTCATGATTGCTGACCCGGCCTCAGCATTCCTCGCAGTTCCGGAACAAATTTCAGGGAAAGCGTTTGCAGCAATGCGGGCAGTTTGTCAAAACTCTGATTCTGCCGAAGACTGGCAAAGTGTATCTCGCAGTGAATTGATTTTGTGGCTGAGGGAAGTTTCTCCGATGGAAGATGAAGCATCAATCACCGAAGAAGTGGTCATGCAGTCGCAGCATTTACGATTAGCCCAGCTAAAGGTGCCCATGTGCTGTCGTCTGATAACGCAATTGCGTGAGCGTCTGATGCGAGGACTGACTGAATATCCTGTGGTCAGCGAAACGCGGCAAAATCATTTCTGCATGGCATTGGAAGAAGCTCTGAACAACGCTTTTTATCATGGAAATCTGGAACTCAGTTCTGACCTGAAGGAAGACGGTTCCTCCAGATTTGTCGAACTGGCTGCGGAACGAGAACAGCTTTCACCATGGTGCCAGCGAAACGTTCAGATTACAGAACTTATCAGTGAATTTGGTCTGTGGCTGACAATTCATGATGATGGAAAAGGCTTCGATGTTGCTGCCGCACTGGAGCGACTGAATGATCCGGAACTGATGCTGGCCAGTGGTCGTGGATTGATGATGATGCGGGGCTTTGCGGACGAGATGTTTCATAATCTTGCTGGCAACGAAGTGACCCTGGTTCTTTATGCCGATGGGCAGGATCGTGAATTGCCGCTTGGTACTTCGGCATCCTCCGGAACAGAACGACGACATATCGTCGCCTGGGATATCCCGTGAAGCAGTCTCCCCTCGAATCCGAAGAGAAACGTTCTCTCGCCGACACGCAGATCGAGGGATTTCGTTTTTTCAAGGCTGAAGACGAGCAGTCCGGTCGTGGATGTCTGCTGCAGATTTTCCCCGCGACGCCGCAGGCAGAAATGATTCGCCTCAACAGTCGGCGAACTCTCATCGGCCGTGAACTATGCTGCGATATTGCATTGGACGATGACGCCGTATCGCGCAGTCACGCGGCGATCGAACTGGAGGATACCGGCTACACCGTCGTGGACCTCGGAAGCCGAAACGGAACGTTTGTTGATGACAAATTGTTGCGTGATCGACGTCGTTTGAAAGGTGGCGAACACATCCGGCTGGGCAGCACGATCCTGAAATTCATGGCCTCTTTGGATGAAGAGGCGCAATATCATGCGGTGGTACATGAGCTCATGACACGCGATCCGCTGACGGGTGCCTTCAACCGCAGCTATATGATGTCGATGCTGGAAAAGCTACTGGCTCGCTGCCAATTCACACACCAGAAACTGTCCGTCATCATGATGGATATCGACTATTTCAAAAAAGTAAACGACTCCTGGGGACATCTTGTTGGTGACGAGGTGCTGAGGGTCTTTAGCGAGCGTATTCGCAACGTGCTGCGCAGCGGCGATGCGTTGAGTCGATTGGGTGGCGAGGAGTTTGTTCTGATATCGGAGCGAACGGAATTGCAGGACGCGGTGCGGATCGCAGAGCGAATACGCCTGACTGTATCTTCGACGCCCTTCAGTACTCAGGCGGGTCCGGTGGAAATTACTTGCAGTCTTGGTGTGATGACTGTGGACGAGTCGGACAGCGGCACGGTCGATGACTTGTTGTCTCGCGCAGACAAACACATGTATGCCGCAAAAGCCGCTGGACGCAACTGCGTTCGATCGCCGTTGAACGAATAACGTCCAGTCAGGAGCGTCCGGGAAAATCAATAAAACGCCGTCGCCAGCCGTTTGCGAAAATCAGCAGCCAGCCTGGATTTAGACCCCATCACCGTTAACAGGCCAACCATCACTTCTTTTGCCTGTATGCCAACCCCATCGCGGTTCTTTTTCACAAGTTCCAGACAGAGTTCGCAGGCTTCTTCAAACCGGCTGTCTGCACCATAGGCTTCTGCCAGCCTAAGCTTCAGTATCAGATCGTCTGGATGGGCTTCAAGCGACTTCTTCGCTTCCACGACACCGCCAGATTCTTCGACCTGGCCGCGAATTTCAAGTTGTGCGACGAGTGCCTGGGCTTCAGGTTCAAGGTAGCCACGCTTATTGAGTTCATCAACGATCTCACGGCATTCCTGATCGCGATTCAGTTCCAGCAAAACTCGAGCATGATTAATGCGAAATGCGGCGAATTCCGGTTCCAGCTCGCTTGCCTTGCGATAACAGGCTTCGGCAAGTTCTGGTGATCCGTCAGCTTCGTGTTGCTGGCCCTGATCGAAGGCTTCAGCCGCAGGAGATGGCATGAATGATTTCAACCAGGCACGCAGTTCCGGTTCCGGCTTCACGCCTGCGAAATGACTCACCGGCTGTCCATCCAGCATGGCAACAACGAAAGGAATCGATTGCACGCCGAAAGCTTGAGCAATCTCCGGGTTCTGATCGACGTTAACTTTCACAAGGCAGAACGCACCATTGGCTTCGGTCGTCAGCTTTTCCAGGATAGGAATCAACTGCTTGCAGGGACCGCACCAATCAGCCCAAAAATCGACGACCACAGGTCGCACAGAAGACTGCTGAATGACATCGTTTTGAAATGTCTCCATTGTCGTATTGATGATGGACGGCGCGTCGGGCATAGTGAAAGCTCTGAGAATGCTGAGGAAATGATGATCATCAGCGAATGATACTCATCTCCCCTGCGGCCTTCAATCACGCAGCGCGGGCAGCTTGAGGTGTCGTGGTGCCGGCAATTCTCGCTTCCATCGCCAGAATTTCCTGGCTCATCGCGATGTAGTCCGCAGCACCGGGACAGGTTGGAGCGTAATCAATGATCGACTGTCCGAAACTCGGTGCTTCGGCCAGCTTGATGTTGCGACGGATGCGGGTCTTGAAAATCTGAGCGGATGCCCATGGAGCGTCGCCATCGCTGGTGTGCAGAAATTGTTTCAGGTCTTCCGTAACGTCTGCAGCCAATCGGGTTCCCGATTCATACAGGCACATCAGGATGCCGGTGACTCGAAGATCCCGATTCAGGCGTCTCGTGACAAGGGCTGTGGTTTCGAACAATTTGGAAAGTCCTTGTAATGCAAAAAAGTGCGGCTGCAGTGGAATAAAGACTTCACTGGCCGCAGTGAGTGCATTGATGGTCAGGATTCCCAGTGAGGGCGGACAGTCCATGACAACGTAGTCAAAGCGATTTTGTTCTTTCCAGTGCTGCATGGCATTGCGCAGAAAGAATTCGCGGCCGGACACCCCGGCGAGTTCCACTTCGGTCGCAGCCAGGTCGATATTCGCAGGGATCAGCGATAGGTTCTCGCCGACAAGCTGGCGTGTTTCATCCAGCATGACTTGCTGCGTAAAGACGTCGTATACGGTCGGCATATCAGGACCCGCTTCGACTCCCACGTGAAACGATGCATGGCCTTGTGGATCAAGATCCATCAGGCAGACACGGCGGCCTTCGCGGGCCAGCGCCGCTGCGAGGTTGACGCTGGATGTTGTCTTGCCGACACCACCTTTTTGATTCATCACTGCAATCGTACGCATGACCGAACTCCCTGTTTCAAACCGCGGATCTGGCTGTGAGTTCCCGAGTTCTTTGTCGGGGGTGCGATCTTAAACATTTCGGTTCAGTAGCTGACAGGGCGTTCGGCTGGAAAATGGCCCGTAGACGAACTACGACGGCAGACCTCACAAAAACGCGAAGGCTACGCGCAGACTTCGCCACAGGCTTGAAACCGGTCCGGCGATTTTTGCAGGAATCCGTTGTGGTGGCATATCGATGTTCACGCTGAGCAACCTCAGCCAGCCAGAGCGTCGATTTTAAGGGCGCGACGTCACGTAAAGACTCTCAAAAAAGGCCAGAAAACGGGATAGAGTTTACTTTTGACGGGGCCGTGATACCGTTTCCCAGGAAACTCATGCCCCACACTCGCGCAGTCTGCGGATGCGACCACTACAATGTTTCCGGGGGCTTCATTCCTGGAACTCGGTCTGTAGACTTCGAATGTTTTTTTCCGACTTCAATCCGTTTGAGGCCTATGTTCGAGGCTGCTGAAGTCTTCAACGGTTTTTTCGCTACCCAGGGATATAGTGACATGTCATCGGCAAGTTTGAATCTGGATGGAAAATCGTACGAGTTGCCGGTGATTCGTGGCACAGAAAACGAAACAGCGGTTGATATCACTAAGCTGCTGGCCCAATCCGGTGCGATCACGATGGACCCCGGTTTCAACAGCACGGGAGCCTGTCAGAGTTCCATCACCTACATCGATGGCGACAAAGGAATTTTGCGATATCGCGGATATCCGATTGAACAGCTTGCGGAGCGATCGGACTTTGTCGAGACGTCATACTTGCTCCTTTACGGCGAATTGCCGACTGCTGCACAGCTCAAGGCGTTTCGTGCCCAGCTGACGTATCACAGCATGATCCACGAAGACATGAAGAAGTTCTTCGAAGGATTTCCCCCTAATGCCCATCCGATGGCAATTCTGTCGGCCATGGTCGCATCGCTTTCGACTTATTATCCGGGCACAGAAGACGACCATTCGGATGTGAACATCGTACGTCTGATTGCCAAGGTTCGCACGATTGCAGCGTACGCCTACAAGAAGTCGATTGGTCAGCCCACGATTTACCCTCGAAACGATCTGGCCTACTGCGCGAACTTTCTGAATATGATGTTTGCCGTGCCTGCAGAGGACTACAAAATCAGTCCAGTCCTCGTGAAGGCGCTGAACCTGCTGTTGATTCTGCATGCCGATCACGAACAGAACTGCAGCACATCCACTGTCCGAATCGTTGCCAGCAGCCGAGCGAACATCTTTGCCTCGATCTCAGCAGGCATCTGTGCTCTGTGGGGACCGCTGCACGGCGGAGCCAATCAGGCCGTGCTCGAAATGCTGCAGATGATTCACGAAGACGGGGACGACTATCAGAAGTATGTAAAAAAAGCGAAAGACAAAGACAGCGGTTTTCGTCTGATGGGCTTTGGGCATCGCGTCTACAAAAACTTCGACCCTCGCGCGACAATTCTGCGAAAGATGGCCGGACAGGTTCTGGACGAACTGGGTATCTCCGATCCATTGCTTGATATCGCTCGCAACCTTGAAAAAGTGGCTCTGGAAGACGAATATTTCGTGAGCCGTAAGCTCTATCCAAACGTAGATTTCTACAGTGGCATTCTGTACCGTGCGATGGGAATTCCAACCAATATGTTCACCGTGATGTTCGCAATCGGACGCCTGCCAGGCTGGCTGGCGCACTGGCGTGAACAACGCGACGAAGAAACCAGTCGCATCTATCGGCCGCGTCAGGTTTATACTGGTGCGACGGTCCGCGATTACGTCCCGATGGATCATCGTAAATAGTTTTGTTTTCATCCAGAATCACAATCATTCAAATCAGGAATTTTCGATATGCCGCTTAAAGTCGGCGTCAACGGTGCTGGTGGGCGAATGGGGCAACGAATCGTGGCCCTGACCATGAAGGATCAGGATCTGTCGCTGGCGGCCGCGCTGGAATGGTCGGGGAGTTCGGTTATCGGCCGCGATGCTGGTGAATTAGCCGGTTCCGGCCATGCAGGCGTTCCCATCACGTCCGACCTCGAACAGCACGTTGATGTGATCATCGATTTCTCGACTCCGGAAGGCTTGAAATCCATTCTGGCGCTTTGCGAAAGTCGTCGTATACCACTTGTTGTTGCCACAACTGGAATATCCGCCGAACTGCGTGAAGCCGTGCTTTCGGCGGCACAATCGACACCCATCGTGATGTCTCCCAGCATGAGTGTCGCGGTGAATCTGGTGATGAAGCTGGTATCCGAAGCTGCTCGAGTCCTGAAAAACAATTCGGACGGTGTGGACGTCGAAATCATCGAGCGACACCATCGATTCAAGGAAGACGCGCCCAGCGGGACGGCTCTGCAGTTTGGGCGAATAGTCGCCGAGCAAATGGGCCAGGAGCACCATGTCCACGGTCGTGATGGACGCGTTGGTCAGCGTCCGCTGAATGAAATTGGTTATCACGCGGTTCGAACCGGCGACAACGTTGGTGAGCATACAATCGTGTTTGGTATGATGGGTGAAACTATCGATATGACCGTTCGCGGCCATACCCGCGACAGTTATGCTTACGGTGCTCTTGCGGCGGCAAAATATGTTGTCGCGCAAGGTGCTGGCCTGTATTCAATGGCCGACGTACTCGGGCTGTAGTCTGCAACGCTGCTGTTCAACCTGCACTTTTCGTCAAGGTCTAATCTTCAATGGCCAGCGTTACACTGACGGTTCTGGAGGGCCTTGAACGAGGTCGGGTTTTTCGCAAACTTCATACTCCGATCACGATTGGTCGAGAAGAAGTGAACAGCGTGCAACTGAATGATGAGCGCATCAGCCGTTTGCACGCAAAATTGCAGGACGATGGCGGCCACGTGATCTTCACGGATCTGAACAGCACCAATGGCAGTCGCATTAACGGACATCCCGTGCAGTTGCGGATTCTGCGACCGGGAGATCATCTGCAGTTTGGCCGTTGCACGCTCCTATATGGCAGCGATGAAGAAATTGCTGATCGAGCAAAGCAATTGGGCGTTAACGTCGATGCTTTGCAGCCAATGCAGGCACCGCACGGGAGGTCGCTGCCAGCTGGCGGGCAGGAGGATGCTGAGTTCAGCATGGCAGATAACTTAGACAGTGAGCAACTACGCTCGCCATTGTTTCCCCATGAACGTCCGCCTTTGCCTTCTGACCTAACGACATTGCAGCAGGCCAAAATGTCGGATGTGCTGGCCTGTATTCACGAACAACTGCAAAATGTAATTCTGGCAGCGACCGAACATGACGAGTCCGGCGACGGCCGCATGGATATCGCCTGGAACCGATTTCAAAACCTGCTGTTGCTTCAGCGTGATCTGGCCAAATGGCTGCAGCGAGCGTCGAATCCGGATTCTGAAGTGTCTTAGTTGGACTTATCGTGTCCGATAATCCCCTCATCAGCATTCGTGGCGCAAGGACTCACAACCTTCGCAATATTGACGTTGATCTCCCGTCCGGAAAACTGATCGTGATGACGGGTGTCAGTGGTTCCGGCAAAAGTACCCTTGCCTTCGATACGCTTTTCGCGGAAGGTCAGCGACGTTATCTGGAAAGCGTGTCGATTCAGACTCGCACGCTGCTGCGGCAGCTGCCACGTCCGGATGTCGATGATATCACAG
Source organism: Candidatus Kuenenia sp. (assembly GCA_043758225.1). GTDB lineage: Bacteria > Planctomycetota > Planctomycetia > Planctomycetales > Planctomycetaceae > SXXK01. Next base: position 8,013 of record JAYVNW010000826.1, read on the forward strand.
GGTTGGCTCCCACGATCAGCGTCGATCAGCGAGTCTCTTCCGTTCCCGTACGAAACACCCTGGCAGTGACGGCGGAGATCCATGATTTTCTGCGACTGCTCTATTCTCGCGGTGGC
>JAYVNW010000827.1:0-2411 GCA_043758225.1 Candidatus Kuenenia sp.
GCGAAGACGCTATTGACGAAATGGCGAAGACGTTGAAGTTAACTTCGTATGAAGCTATTGAGTATCGATCCTCCCCTGGACTTGTAGACATGCTGATCGGGGCGAATGCATCTCAGCCGAAAACTTTGAGCGACCAGATTCTTCAGGCCAGTGTGCCGCAGGCAATGTACTATGCTTCGTGGAATCCGTGGATTCCATAGGTGCAATGCAATTTCCAGGGTGCGCAATGTGAAGCTGACAAATAAATGAGGCTCGACCGGAAAACCAGTCGAGCCTCTCGTTATTCGCGGCCAGAACCTGGCTCAAACAACTTGCGTATCGTTGTTTTGTGCACTGTTTCTGTCGCGTTGAACAGCGCTATTTAGCAGGTTCTGCTGCTGATGGAGATGGTGCAGGAGCCGGTGCGGTTTCAGCCGGTGCTGGTGCTGGTCCAGGATCAGCCACAGGGACCAAATGTTGCATGTCAGAAACACCGCTGCCGCCTGAACAGCTGGAGCACGATGAAGTTGGAACTGTCGCACAACCTGATTGGCAATGCTGATGGTGTGGCTTCACACACTTCGGTTTTGGACAGCGAACCTTTGGAACACGAACGTGTTCGCACTTGGTGCAACATTTATTGACGCGTGCGTTTGCGTCGTCGGCAATGACACCGAATACTATCGAAAATGCAGCAATACTCATCATCAACGTTTTCAACATACATGTACTCCGTATTTGTAACAACAGGTGATTGAAGGCACACAATTTTGGCCGACATAGTTGGCGTGTTACAAGAATCTACAACACGGATTACTGGAGTCGTGATAGATTTTGGCAAATGCTGCAGTTTGGAAATTGAATTGGATCGATTGATTTCGATCGAATCATTCCGGTGGCTTTCCGAACAAATCGTGTTGCGTGGTTTACAATTGTTCCTGCCGTTCGCGCAGACTTTACATTGCCTGAAGCCGGCAATATCTATCGACTGTCCTGATTGTAAAGAGCAGCCAACGCGATCAGATCATTGCAATGACCTTTGCGAAACGAACGTGTATTTTTGCCAATCTCGACACGGTCCCGAACCTGAGTCTTTCGCAGAGCTTCAATGCGGTCCAGATCAGCGAGACCAAAGAGATTGCAAAGATAGGCCCTTGCAGTTCCAGTGCAAGAATGGTTTAATTGTTCAAGCCCGAAACGCGAATCTTCTGCCCGCATTGGCAAGTTCAACTTCCAGTCGCAAAAATCAATACACTGATCGTGCCGATGCCCTGACCCTTATTCAGACAGGCAGGCCGCCATGAAATTCGACGAGTTGCCAGTAATTCTTCATTCCGAGTCAACAAAGCATTCCCCAGAGTTAGCGAACCCGACCGAGAATCGCGCTACGGATGCGTTCGGAGTTATTGAGTCTGACGATCATTTCTTCATTTCGACGCAGGATGATCTGAAAATCAGCGTTGGGCACAACGCTGCAGATACAGCAAAGACGGCAATTCTTTATTGCGGCAGCCACAATACGCAAAGCGATAACGAACATGAGGAAACGTTAGAAGGGCAGATTCTTGGACGATTCCGTCTTGAAAAAGAACTCGCTCGTGGCGGAATGGGAATCATTTTTCAGGCCCGCGACGTGGAACTTGACCGTGAAGTTGCGGTCAAGTTCCTGTTAAAGAAACATCAGAACAAACTCCATTTGCATCGTCAGTTCACGAATGAAGCAAGCATTACAGGGCGGTTGCAACATCCGGGGATTGTTCCAATTTACGAAACCGGCGTATCGACTGAAGGACGCCCATTTTTTGCGATGAAACTGGTCAAAGGGAAATCGCTTGCCGAACTTCTGGCTGCGCGAATTTCTGTGAGCGAGGATCTACCACGGCTGTTGAATGTTTTTCAAAGTGTTTGCCAGACACTGTCTTATGTACACGCCTGCGGAGTCATTCATCTGGACATCAAACCCACTAATATCATGGTGGGAGCGTTTGGTGAAGTTCACTTAATGGATTGGGGATTAGCGCTTACGACGAATGATTTCGGGCAGTCTGCAGAACATGCAGTTGAAGCAGAACTGAAGCTGACCCACAAACACATAGAAATGCCGTCGTCAGCTTCGCCGGGAATCTTTGCAAGTTGTCCGAGTATTGATGTACCGGTCAATCCTGTCTGGGGAACTCCGGCCTACATGTCACCAGAACAGGCAAGAGGTTTTCACGCAAGTATCAGTTCGGATCTTTTTGGACTTGGCGGAATCCTGTGCGAGATTCTTACAGGTCACCCGCCGTATTGCGGAGTAAATTTTTGGGACGTTTGTTTTAAGGCAACAAAGGCGGATTTGCATGAGACGTATTCGACGCTTATCGATAGTGGAGCCGACGGGGTGCTTGTAAGGCTGGCAATGAAGTGCCTGTCTCCCGAGCCAGGATCACGGC
>JAYVNW010000828.1:0-5362 GCA_043758225.1 Candidatus Kuenenia sp.
AAGGCCCCAGAATCCTGGTTTGGCTCGACGAAAAACAGATTGTCGATTTCACTGACACGTCGGATGCAATTCGTCTGTCTGGTCGAATCGGACTGCAGATGAACCAGGGACGTTCGGCATTTCGCAACGTCCTGCTTCGTCCTCTTCCATTGAAGCCATTGCTGAATGGCACAGACACCGCCGGCTGGACTGTCGTACCAGGCTCAAAAAGTGAATTCACCGTTAAGGACGGCTTGCTGCATGTTTCAAATGGCCCCGGATTTCTGGAAACAAATGACTCTTTTGACAACTTCGTGCTGAAGGTCGAAGCTCGCATCAATGGCGACGGCCTTAACGGCGGCGTTTTCTTCCGAGCGAAACAAGGCACTGAGAAAGCACCATCTCACGGCTACGAAATGCAAATGCACAACGGCTTCAAGGACGGTGATCGCACACAGCCAGTCGATTCCGGAACGGGCGCAATCTTTCGCCGTGTGGCGGCACGCTATGTTGTCGCCAGTGACCACGAATTCGTGACCGCCGTTTTGATCGCGCAGGGAGACCGGTTTGCGTCATGGGTCAACGGCTATCAGGTTGTCAATTGGCAGGACACCCGGAAACCCAGCGACAATCCTCGCGAAGGCCGTCGCATTGAGGCAGGCCACATCAGCCTTCAGGGCCACGACCCGACAACGAATCTGGATTTTCGATCCATCGAGATTCATCCCTTCATCGCGCCGCAGTAGAGAGACATTCAGGACGAGTGAATATCGCTTGCCGATGATGAGCAACTCCGGTGGCTCATCGGCGTGTTGATTTGATGCGTTTTTACAACCCGACACGTCCGTGAGGGATAAAATTGCCCGCGTTTTTCGCCGTGCATCCCTCGCTGACGCAGCGGGTTACTATTAAATCAAAAGACCGCTAGCGTCGGGCTTTTCGGCGGAATGATCGTGCGGAAGCCCGAGGCTCACATAATGTACGCCTCCGAACAAGACTCTCAGCCGACGCATGCCGCTGGTTGCTAGTGTTCTTCCCCGCGCCAGACGACTTTGGTTTTGCTCATGATGTCGTGCAAAGCTTTCTTGTCTGAACGGAAGAAACACAGTAGAAACCCAATATAAAATGTCAGAGCAGTTACCAAACCTGAACCAAAACGACCGAACGCCTGCTCGCGGGTCATTGGTTTATTATCCTCGCGCAGAACCATCAGGCCAATACTCGCCTTCCCCAATGTGGAGCGTGCAGCGCCAGATTCCATCGATGCAAAATAGAATCCTACCAATGCAATCGTCGTAATGAATTGAACTCCCAATTGCAGCAAGGGAGCGGCACTCCAGCCATAAAAGGTGAATAACATGCCGAAGAGTGTTCCAATAAATCCACCGACAAGTGACAGCAATACGACCAGAATCATGTCGATCTGAAATGCCAAAAATCGCGGTCCGAAACCAGCTGTCTCCATGTCAGGGAATTCGTTGACGATCGACAAGTCCGGTTTGAAGTACAGGCCATACAGACCGATCACACGCATCATAAAGACCGCCGGAAATGCCATCAGGCCACAGATGACGAAAAACGTCAGGAAGTAGAACGTGAACACCATCGGCATCTGATAAAACATAAACTGGAAGTTGCCTTCTCCCATGTCCATGATGTTTGCTTTGGCCCATTTCAGCGCTGCATCTTCCTGAAGCAAAAGCCATGCGATGATTCGTACACCAGCGACGAGCATCGTGATTGCGACACCCAGCGGCACAATCAGGACCATGAGCAGATTCAGCACAAAGATGTACATTGACGGCCCGATGGTCTTGAAGAAATCTTTCGCCATCCACCAAATCAACCACGATCGATATTGATAATTCTGCGTCATGTGGATCACAGCCGCTGGCAACACGAGCAGAGGAATTATCAGCAGACAACAGCCGAAAATGAGCGCCGCGACAGGGCTGAAGATGCCCAGAATAATAGTGATCCAGTTGAATGAAATCAGCAGCACCGCTGGCCACACATAGAACCGGAAACCCATCGTGAGATTGCCGAAGAAATCCATCGGAAATCGCTTGATCTTCTTTTCCCCGGACAATGTGAGCTTGGTAATGGCAATCGCCAACGTCCAGGCCCAACCACCGAAACCTAACTGAAACACGACAGTCATAAATATCCAGAACGCCGCAGGAGGCTCAAACATTGGCTGGAGAAACGGAGCCCGAAGTTTTATGACCTGCCCTGGAGTCGTGTAATAGGTTCTGTCATAAACTGCTTTTGATCCCTTTTCCTTGGGGACAGTGAGAGTCAAAACGCTGCCTTCGATCTTAATGTTTGCAGTGTCGGCATCCGCACTGGCCTGCAATTCAGCTGCTCTGGAGACACGATAGTAACTCAGAGAATACAGGCACGTCAGGGACATCGACAACGTCAATGACCAAATCATTGCCGTCCGGACGCCGTAGCCCCAATGCTTTTTGAGAAACTTCCAGCCATTGCTCCAGATGATCCCGTAGAATTCTTCCGGCGGCGGCCCCTTTCGTTCATATCGAATGCGTTGTCGTTCGCTCAGCCCGCCTGTCGCAATTTCGACGCCGCACTTCGGGCATTCCTTGGCATCCATATCAACCGGTCTGGCACACCCGGGACAGATTCTCCGCTTGGAGTCTTCGACGTTCCGCAGGTCAAGACTCGCCAGCGGATCACCAGAAATATTTTCTGCCTCCGGTGCCGGGCTGGCTTTCGCGGCAGGGCGGTCACCTTTCGGCATCGGAACGCGAATTCGTTCTCCGCACTGTTTACACTTGACGACTTTTCCTGCTGCCTGATCGGAAACGGTCGCAACTGCTTCGCAGGCTTTGCAGCGAACTTTGATGGGCATGACAATCTCGTGAAATCTCGGGCTCGTGGGATCTGAAACTTAGTTTTTTTCTGGCGCAGAAGAAGCTAGCTGACGATGTCGTGCCGTTTGTGAGCCGCAAGGCGCTAGCTGCGGGTGAGTTTGCAAAAGTCAGAAGAAACACCCGCGGCTAGCGCCTGGCGGCTCATTAAATCAATAGCCTGCAGGTCTGCAGACCGAAATTTAACAACCCCGCGAATCGGAACAACATACTTTGCCACTCGATCTGTGGCGAATGGTTCATTCAAACCGCACGTCAAACGGCAGAATCATCATGACCGGTTCTTCCGAAATCTGCCGCAATGCAGACAGATTTCTCAGTGCCGGGCGGAGGGACTCGGGAAGCAATGAAGCCAATTCAGCCACCGGATGACCGGCGGGAGTCGTCTGCCCCATCAACATTTCCAATGGACTTTGTGCTTTTGGCAGATCTTCAAGTTCCAGCTTACCAGCCTCATCGTCAACCAGTTTTCGCGTGTGAGCAATCGCGTCGGCCAGTGTGCCGAGTTGATCCACAAGGCCGATTTCTTTTGCCTGCCGACCCGTATAAACGCGACCGCGAGCCAATGCTTCCAATGCCGCGTATTCCATGTGTCGTCCAGCGGCCGCCTTCTGAGTGAATTGCGCGTACACGTTGTTCAGCATCTGTTGCATCGATTCGCGTTCGGAATCAGAAAACGCCATCGTTGAGCTCATCACTCCGCTGTTCTTGCCACGTTGAATCACCGACGTTGTGACACCGAATTTCTTCATTAATCCATCCAGTGCAACTTTGCCGCCAAGAACACCAATTGAACCTGTCAGCGTGCCAGGTTCTGCAAAGATTGCATCAGCACCCATTGAAATGTAATAGCCGCCACTGGCTGCAGTATCTCCCATGCTGGCCACAACAGGTTTGTTCGTCGCTTCCAGAGCCCGCCAAATCAGATCGCTCGCCAACGCACTGCCACCGGGACTGTCCACACGCAGAACGATCGCTTTGACGTTTTCATCCTTGCCGAGCTTTTCGATCAGCGGCACAATTTTGTCGGAGCTGATCGATGCTTCGGAAAACAGACTTAAGGGGCTAGCGCCGGAAACGATCATGCCTTCCAAGCGCAATACGGCGATACGAGGTCGAGTGCTGGAAGTCTGCGAGGGTCCGCCGGACAGGATTTCCATCAATGTAAATAAATCCAGTTCCGCGCTCATTTTCTTCTTACGATAGTCTTCACGGATTCGTACTTCCAGAGATGCGTCGCCAGCCACAATCAGGTCAACCAACTGATCGTGATAAGCAAGATCATCGATCAGCCCCAATTCTTTTGCACGAGCGGTGGAGAGCAGACCTTCATCGATAATGGCTTTGACTTTATCTTCCGGCAGCTTTCTGGCCGCTGCGATCTGACTGACCATTGATGTATAGTAGTCATCCAGAATTTCTTCCATTTCCTGGCGAAATTCGGGACTCATTTCTGACCGTGTGTAAGGCTCAGCCGCAGATTTGAAAGCTCCCACGCGCAGCATGTCGGCTTTGATGTCCAGCATTTGAAACAGGTTCTTGTAGAACATGACTTCCGCGCGCAGACCTGTGAGCATCAACGTACCGGATTCCGGCATAAAGATTTTGTCGCAGGAAGCAGCTAACAGATAATCCTTGTTGCTGCCGTCATTCATGCGAGCCCAGACTGGCTTGCCCGCAGCTTTAATCTCCGCGATGGCCGTTTGAAGTTCATTCAACCGAGCCCAGCCGATCTCAAGGCCATCAATGTGCAGGATCACGCCTTTGATCGATTTATCCTTCGCCGCCTGATGCAGGCGGTCCATACATGTGGACAGATTCTCAACCAGATCTCCAAACAGCGCCGGCATCTGCTGATGTTCCGGATACGAACCCGACAGTTTGATTTCCGCCCAATCGACACGAGTCTTTCGTTCGGCCTTCTTCTGATCGGCAGCAGCTGGCTTCGTGTCGGCAGGTTTGGCTTCATCGAACCCGTGAGTTGACGATGTTGACAGGACGGTCAACAAAATACTGAACGCTATGAATCTGGTCATCACTTTTCCTTTGAAAGACTTCATTTCTAATCGCGTGACTTATCATCGATGGAGCTGTCACCCCGGCATCGCAACATGAATTGCCGCTCCGCCTGCTTCCGGTGTTTCGTGCAGGATGATGCCACCGTGCATTCGAACGATTTGCCATGCAAGGCAAAGGCCAAACCCAAGACCTCGTCCGGCCGATCGACCTGAATAAAATGGATTGAACAAATGCCGCCGAACTTCATCGGAAATAATGCCCGGGCCATCATCGACAACTGACAATTCAAACGTGTTCGGCAGATCATCGCGGAGCGTCACAGAAACGCTTCCGTCCTGATCAGCACCGCGCAGTGATTCGATTCCATTGCGCACAAGCTGTGCAATGAGCGTACTGATCTGCGTGCGATCGACCACGACATCAATCACATCTGCAGTGGTGGCGAAGTGAATTTCGATTCCAGCTTCTGCAGC
>JAYVNW010000829.1:0-2787 GCA_043758225.1 Candidatus Kuenenia sp.
GGTGGACTTTGTCATGGGGCGTGAAGAAGCTTTGATGATTGCTCAGAATCTTCGTAAGAATGCAGAATTCCACGAAACCGTTCTGATCGGTCTTCTCAGCGACGACGACAACGCTTCCGGCTTTGACCGTTCGGTGTTCAGCGAGACCTTCCGGAAGCCGTTTGACGCAGCTCTGCTCGCCGAACGTATTCGGACGCTCGTGAACCGCCGAAAGCAGATGGCCTGAGAAACCATTTGAAGCCTCGGCGATCTGACCACGTCGAGAAAAACATAACCACCGGCTAATCCTTCGGGAATAGTCGGTGGTTTTTTTGTGTCACACTCATCGGCACATTCTGCCGTTGTAAAACGCTGGATTCGGACCGTTTAGGCGAATGATTTCAACCTTGATTGGTTTTGGCAAAAAACCGTATCATTCCGGCCCCGTCGCCTTTCCTCTCGTTAATCTGCCGCATTTTTTTCCGATGATCTCACACCGGCACCCAATACATTACCTCGCACGGTGAATCCTTTGGCTTCAAACCGCTTCGAATTCTCGACACCCGAATCGAAATTGCCTTCAGGTAATCTTCGGATGTTGATGATATTCGCGGCACTCATGCTGTTGCAGATCAGCGTTGGCTGCAAAGGAACATCTGTAAAAGAAGATAATCCCGTCTTCACTTCAGCTCCGCCACGAAGGTCGCTTGTCAATCACGCTGCGGATGTAGAAGAGGAGCGTCTGGCACAGCAGGCAAATGCCAAAGAAAATGGCATCGTCCCTGTTTCGTTTCACGAGATCGGTGTCACGCCTTTGACAGGCACCAGCATCGTTGCGACTGTCAACGGCAAGCCCATCTTTGTTGATGACGTTCTGGGCGGTGTGCGTCGCAGAATCGAGTCAGACCCGAATCTGACCGACGAACAGCGTCAGATGATTATGATGCAGTCACTACGCCTTCGCACGCGAGAATACGCAGAAGACTCGCTCGTCGTACAGGCCCTGGAAGCCACGATTCCGGAGGACAAACGAAAGGTCATTCGCGAATCTCTTGAACCGGCATTCAAAGAAGTCTGCGAAAAGATGATGAAAGACAATCACCTGACATCAGACGAAGAACTGGATACCTGGCTGGAGGCACAGGGATTCACTCGTCGGGAGATGAAGGACACCTTCTTTCGCAGACAGTTCGTTGTCGGCTACGTGCAGTCAAAGGCTCAGGTTCCGAAAGAAATTGATCGAGCAGAATTGGTCAAGTACTATCAAGAGCATATTGACGAATATACGCCTGATGAAGAAGTTCGGTTCGCAGAAATCGTCGTGCGTTTCCGTGATCACGGCGGCCGCGAAGGTGCCGAAGATGTCATGACAAAGGTTGTTCAGCGTCTGCGGCAAAAAGAAGAATTCGGAACCGTGGCGAGTGAACTTTCTGACGTCCTGAGCGCAGAGAAACGTGGCGACATGGGCTGGATTAAGCGAGGTTCGCTTGCGGACAAGAATCTGGAAGCAATGTTGTTCGACATGCCATCAGATTCAATGACCAGCGTCCAGGTTCATGACGACCGTTTTGAAGTTTACAAAATCGTGGATCACCGCGATCCCAAAACGGTTGAGTTTCAATCCGTGCAGAAGGAAATTGAGACAAAACTCCTCGAAAATCTCCGCGAAGCAGCGCAAAAACAAGTTCTGGACAACCTTCGCTCAAAGGGCAACATCGTGACGATCTTTGACGGTGAAGAACCAACTGATAAATCATCGCTCCGATAAAGATTCCGCTGATTGATGAGTGCGACGCAGAAATTGGAATTTGCCACAGTTCGAAGTCAACGGCCCGCGCGTTTCCTGATGTCAGACCACTTGGCCGCAACCCAGTTATTTTGGACCTTCGGATCGAGAGCCAGCAATGGATTACGAAATCATCGAAGCACCGCTTTGTTTAACGTTACACGGCATCGGAGGCCGGATCGACGAACGACCGGTGACGATCGTTGGCAAGCGTCTGATGGACGCCATGTGGCAAGAGGTCCAGATTCATAGCGTGAAAACAAAAGGATTGAATCACTGGGTCTACCTGCCGAACTCAGAAATGTTCGTGGGTGTTGAGCTTGGTGATGACTTAGTAAACGGAATCGGGACTCTTGAAAAGTTCGAGGTTCGGTTACCGCGGTATCTTCAATATTTGTATCGTGGTCCGTATTCAACACTACCAGAAATTTGGCCTAGGCTGTTTGCAATACTGGAGCAGATTGAAGAAAATCCACAGCTGCCGAATCTTGAACTCTACGGACACTGGAACCCCGATCCAACTCAGTGCGAGACGACAATACTTATTGGCTTGACTCCGAAACGATCGATCGAATCAAAGCCATGAACGAGAGCACGCGATCTGTTGTTTTTGAAATGGAAGCCGTACTGACGCGTGCCCGCTGACGGCAGGCGTTCGGCCAGACAGGAGCGAATTGTTTGCAACACTCCGAATTCCTCAATGACCCAGAAGGTCGCCATTACGATTGGCGATTGACGAATTGGTCTTCGGCTGTGCGCATCGCACTTGGTGGCAAGGCTCTTCTTTTATTCCGAAGTGCCTTTGTCCTCCTGCTTGCACCAGCAATGCTTCTCGCTGCCTACAGCTTATATTGGAACAGATTGGCGTTGCTTATTCTGGCGATCATGAGCTTTTGGGGATTCTGGACAAGCAGCACCGGCCCAACAGGGATTGGAATGGCCTCCAACATGTTAACGGCAATTGTGGTTTTTGTGCTCTCGGTCATCATGCAAGACAAGCTGCTCGGGTTTTGCTGTGTGCT
>JAYVNW010000830.1:0-5594 GCA_043758225.1 Candidatus Kuenenia sp.
GCAGCACCCACACGATTCTTGTCGCTCGCCACTACTTGTGGAATCAGAATTTGACGGGACTGATCAAACAATTGAACGAGTTCTTGCTGCACTTCCGGCGTAAAGTTTTCGAAACTTTTCCCAATGAGATGTACCTGGATATAGACTGGGTGTCCGGCATTCCCTGATTGGTCCGCCGCTTTTTCTCCAACATCAGGTACCGCTCCAAATGTTTGGAAGCGTTGCCAGCCTCTTTTATTCACGTCACCTCGAGCGACATCCTTCACTAACGCTGTAGTCCTGCCCTGCAGATCAAAGCTGCTGAACAGAAGTAGAGCCTGACCGAAGAACTCACGATTCAGGACCCCACGCGACAACGGTCCTTGCGGATCCGGGAGCTGATATCGCTCTTTTAGGCTCTCGATGTCCAGCATTTCCTTCTCTGGGATTTGCCACCCAACCAGAGAGTAGCATTCGCATAAATCTTTTACGCCGTCATACGGATAGTCGAGCGAAATTCCGGCTTCAATACGTCCTTTTTTATATGTCCACCGCTGACTGGATTTTCCGAAAGGATCGCCCTCTACGCGATGAATCATTTCATAGTTTTGCAAGGTGAATCCGAGAATCTCTTTTGGCATCGCATCTTTACCGAGCTCTTTAAGTTCAAAATCCGATGGAAAGATCGATGCCAGTGAAGGGGCTTCCGCAGGAAGCACAAAAATTTGAGCGATGCCTAAAATGGGGAATACGGCGGCCAGAAACGGAAAGACAATCGTTAAAGCCGATGAAGACTGCTGCAGGCCAGCATCCAGAGAAAGCTTCGAAGCCGACTTTCGCTTTCGCCAGGGCCAGGAGATTCCTGTCAGAAATGCAAACGGATGTTCCGGCAAGAGGAACATAAGAAACTGATCAATACTCAGAATCAGCAGTGCCGAAAGGCAGAACAATATTACTCCCAAAACTGTGTGCCGCGTTCCGAAACTGAAGTCCCGATTCCATCCGAGTGCAGCAGCAACAATGACAACTCGGCTAACATTCTCAATCAGTACCAGACCGAATGTACTACAAACCAACAGGACCGAATGCAGGATAGAACGTCGCAGGATCATCGCCAGGAATAGTGCCATCGCTAACAGAACGTAAAGCGAATGAATTCCGCTGCATGCATCCGCAATGAACAATGGCTTTTGAGGAAGCTGAATCACACTGGCGTACGATTGGTGTAATATCCCCAGTTGATCGAGCACTGCACTCGTCATCCGAGTTGTTACGACGCGAAGCCGAACGATCAAATCTTCGTCCATCCCAAACGGCAATGGCACCAGAATCCAGCAAAACACCCAAACAGGAATCCAGTGCTGAAACTTTTGCCATCCCCCGCAGCCTATTATTATGGCTAAAAACGCGGTCAGGCTGCATATTGCGGCGATCCAGGGCGACCATGCCCATGTCGCGAAACCCAATCCCAAGGCTGCGATTGCAAGCAAGAGAATGGAAATCACAGCAGCTGCGTTGGAAACGGCGTTTGACTTGGTTGCCGGGACAGTGCTGATCATGAACCACAACGCGACAGGCAGCAGCAGCAAAAATTGATAGTGTGGTCGCTCCAGGAGTCCAACGATATGCCAGTACATTAGCGGGACAAAGCCGACGCCAACGAGCAACGCGATGCTCAAGGGGCGTTGCAGTGCAGCAGGAATCCCCGCCGTGCGCGAACTGTCATCTCCCATCGTGAGTTGCCCCATCGTCTTACCGAATTCTCTTTCGCTCAAAGTGAATCAAGATCCAATTCCTGACAAACCCAATCCAAAAATTGATGCCGTGCACTACTCCGGTGTTGCAGAAGTTACTGCGGGGGGGGAATGCAATACAACTTTTATGCCAGCGAAACATCCGGATTTCAGCTTTAGAGACAAGCGGAATTGGTTTGACCGGTGGCTTATGCCCAAATAAACGAATTGCGGGCCGAATATACCTGATGTTGTCGGGGGGCTTCCCGGGTATCCGCTCGCTGCTTTATATGAAATACTGGTTTTTCCACCGATCGGCCTCGACAAATTCTGACTGTTTTCCTTTGCACTGCCTGTATTCGCACCTCTTTCTACCAAATATGAGCTGCTGCAGTTCGTCTAACAAACCAGGGGCCCTTAAGTTGATATTCGCTTCCGAAGTACTTCCGGAAAATCAGCTTGATGGCGATCGATCAGGACATTTCCGATCGCGATCACATCCATGTCGGTCCGTAGGAAGCAACTGATCGCTTCCGCCGGAGTCCGAACGATGGGCTCGTTTTCGTTCAACGATGTATTGAGCACAATCGGGACGCCGGTTTTGCGAAAGAAGCAACTGATCAGTTTGTGGTAGAGCGGATTTGTGCGAGCCGACACGGTTTGCAATCGGCCACTGCCATCAACATGCGTCACTGCAGGAATCAATGCGTGCTTTTCTTTACGAATCGGAAAGACCTTCTCCATGTACGGCGTGGCTTCATTGATCTCAAACCATTCACCGACTTCTTCTTCCAGAATACTCGGTGCGAACGGACGGAACTTTTCCCTGAACTTGATACGCAGATTGATGATATCACGCATATCTGTTCGGCGAGGATCCGCGAGCAGCGTGCGATTGCCAAGAGCCCGAGCCCCGAATTCCATGGCTCCCTGAAACCAGCCCACGACATTGCCGTTGATCATCAGATCCGTCGCCCGATCCACCAATGCATCGTCGTCAAGCATTTCATAGGGTACGCCAGCGGACTTTGCGGCTGCGATGGCTTCGTCGTTCGATGAAGCACAGCCCCAATAGGCATGATCCTGCACGAAGGTACGCGGCTTCCTGAGGAGATGGTTCCACACGTAGAACGCGGCTCCAAACGATGTGCCATTGTCTGCCGCTCCTGCCGGGATGTAGACGTTTTTGAACGGTGTTTGAGTCGTGATCTTTCCATTGGCAACGGAGTTCATCGCGACACCACCGGTCATGCACACATTGTCGCATTTTGTTTTGGCATGAAGCCGATTCAGCAGATGCATAATGATCTCTTCAGTGACCACCTGCAGAGATTTGGCGATATTGTCATGCCGTGGTGTCATTGGATCTTTGCGATCTCGCACTGGCCCCAATTCACGTATGAGTCTCTGACTGTAGAACGGTTCGATCACGGGAGCGCCGTCGTTCCACGCCATACGGACACCTTTCTTCTGGTGCGTGAAGTAGTTCAGGTTCAGCTCAAACGTGTCGCCTTTGGGGCGAATCATTTTTCGAAAAAACTCAACAAACTCCGGCTGACCGTACGGTGCCAGGCCCATCACTTTGTACTCGTCTCCGTAATACGGAAATCCTAAATACATCGTGATCGCCGTGTACAGGAAACCAATCGAATGCGGAAAGTAAACCCGATCGAATTCCTTCCAGTCATTGCCTTTCGCATAAGCTGTCAATGTGCTTGTAAAATCTCCCATCCCGTCTACTGACAACACCGCCGATTCTTCGAAAGGCGAAATCAAAAAGCCCGCTGCGACGTGCGTCTGATGGTGTTCAATTCGGTGAAACTGTGCCTTCAGCCTGCTGCGATCAACACCAACCGCCTGAGCGAACTGGTCCTCGAGCCCCAGAGTTTTGCCTTGGCGTTTGAGTCGATCCAGAATAGCGGATGGCGACGGCCAGTGAGTCGCCACGAAACCAACTCGCTTGAGCAGATTTGCTTTGGGATCGAACGAGATCGCAACGTGATCAACATCAGCCGGCGATAGCCCTGCTTGCTTTAGGCACCAGCGAATAGATTCCGCCGGAAAGCCAGCCCAATGCTTAATCCGATTGAAGCGTTCTTCTTCGACAGCCGCCACCAGCTGACCATCGACAACTAGAGCTGCAGAAGCATCGCCGTGAAACGCATTAATACCGATAATGTTCATTGTTGAGTTGGCAGTCGTCAGTCGTCAGTCGTCAGTCGTCAGTTGGCAGTTGGCAGTTGGCAGTTGGCAGTTGGCAGTGTTCTTGGTCTAACCCAGCACGGGTTAACTGCAGCCCGTAGGGTGTGTGCAGCGAAGCGAAACACACCAATTGCCCACCGCTCGCCTTGTCTGTTTGAAGAAACTAAATCGCAGTATTCACCACGGAGGACACAGAGTTCACGGCGGAACTCGCAACGCACCAAGCACAACGCACGCCGTTATGCCAATGAATAACGAAGCACCAGGAACGTTTTCTGACCAAGCACCTTATGCGTTTGACCGCACATTTCCCAATATTTGCTTTCGCGTTTCTCTGTCAACTGACAACTGCCAGCTGACTACTCTTCTCTTTTCAACTTCCGATCCAGCAGCTCCAGCGATAGGAGTAACTCGGCATACACACGCTGCAATGTATAGAACAACCCTGCTCTGCCATCTAGAATCAGCAATCGCCAGAACAAACAGTAGACAGCCGTCAAGAATGGAGCGAACGCAATCTGCAACCTGAGGCGATCCTTCCAACCAAGCGGTCCTGAATCAGGGGCTGTCAACTTGTCAGCCTCCAGGCTTACATAGGCAGACTGAGATTTAAGCCAGCGGCCCAAAGGTTTCCGATCATCATGGTCAATAACACACCTAAGAGTACGTTCCTGTCCTGAAACGACAACCTTATGGGCATGCCCGTCCCGTACATAGCAGGCCGCTGCAGTCCTATAGAGAACCAAACGAGGCGGGTAGAGTGTTGCCCGCAACGGTGAGCCGTAGACACAATATCGAAACGTAGAACGGTAACCACCACATTCCTCACTCAGCTCGCGTATCTCTTCGGAAAGAAACTCCGGACAAATGTAGTCGGCATCCAGAGAAAGCGTCCAGACTGTAGAAACGTGCTTCAAGCCGAAATTGCACTGATCTGCAAAATGGTCAAAATCCCTCTGAATGACGCAAGTATTGGGAAACTCACGCACGATCTCTAGCGTGGAATCCGTACTGAAGCTGTCAATGATTAGTACACGCTGAGCCCATCTGAGTCGCTCCAGCATGCGCCGGATGTTTGGGGCCTCATTGTACGTGAGAATCAGCGGTGTAATTTCTTCTAGCTGCAAAATGGAGCTTCGACTCTTTGAGGATTGTTTCTTTTCGGTCCGATTGAAAAACTTGCTGAGACTTCAACGGGCGCTGCGGGGAAGGTCATGAACGAGTGCAGATATCTATGACGACCCGGGTTCGCTGCGGCAGAAGAAGTCCATGTCCTGTTTTTCAACACGGTGTTATCGGCGAATTCAACTGTGCCGGTGAACAAATAGTGGGCAGTTTTCCCTATTGATGATCCATCGATAAAACTGCAACATTTGAGTCGCGACTCGGCTCCAGGGAAATTCCTGTCGGACCCAGGCGGACCCCGCTTGGCCCATCTCGCGCAGGCGATCGCCCGGGAGTTTCGTAACCTTTTGCAGCGTCTGACTGAGTGCGTCGACTTCCGACTTGACCCACCAGCCACAGTCGATTTCTTCCATAGCCTGCCAGGGTGTTCCGGTCGTCGTGATCACCGGCAGCCCTGCCGCCAGAGCTTCTGCAATCACGATTCCAAAATTCTCGCTGAACGACGGCAGGACAAAGACATCCGCATCGGCATAGGCCTGCCATTTTTTATCGTCG
>JAYVNW010000831.1:0-2537 GCA_043758225.1 Candidatus Kuenenia sp.
TCGGCACTCCGTTTTGTCTTGGTCTGTGCCGTTTGCTGTGATGGCGACGATTGGAATCTGAACTCCGTTCAAGCGAATCGCATGTGTGGCCTGGTAGCCATCCATGACTGGCATTTGAATGTCCATCAGGACGAGGTCAAATTCTTCGCGTTGCAGGGCCTCGACGGCTTCCTGCCCATTGCATGCTAAAACACACTCTGCCTGCGCGCGCTGCAGAACGTGTGCAAAGAATTCTCGATTCGCTTCGACATCGTCCGTGATCAGAATGCGGAATCCGGATAAGTTCAGATTCAGCGTTGCTTCTGCCATTGGAGCAACGAGAGTCGCTTCTGCTTCCTTGCCAGTCAGGATGCGAACTTCGTCGAGCGGCCCAGTGGCGATGGTGACTGTAAAAGTGCTGCCAAACCCGGGTTCGCTGGCAACTTCGATTTCTCCGCCCAATGCGCGCGCCAGCTTACGACTGATTGGCAATCCCAGCCCGGTTCCACCAAAGCGGCGAGCCACAGTATCGTCAGCCTGTTTGAACGGTTCAAAAACATCTTTCTGCGCGGCCGGGGCAATCCCAAGTCCGGTATCCTGAACTTGAATTCGCAGCATGTTTGCAGCCGCGTACGTATCGACGATGAGACTTACGCATCCTTCGGCGGTGAACTTCATCGCGTTGCCGATCAGGTTGGTCAGGATTTGTCGAAGGCGTGTAGGATCTGTCAGTATCTTTTCCGGAATGCCTGTCCCGATCTTCAGTATGAGCTTGAGATCTTTCGAAATCGCCCGCGACTGAAGCGACGAAAGAATGTCATGGAACATGGCATATGGTGCACATTCCATGGATTCGATTGTCAGTTCTCCGGCTTCGATGCGTGACAAATCCAGCAGGTCATTCAGCAAGCGGTGCAGGTGATTGCCGTTGCTCAACACACGCTGCAAATGTGATTTCTGCTGCGGCAGCAATGGTTCATCGCCGTTCAATAACAGCTCCGTGAATCCAAGCACCGCGCCAATTGGAGTGCGAATTTCGTGGCTCATGTGTGCAAGGAAATCTGTCTTGGCGCGGCTGGCGCTTTCGGCTGCGTCACGTGCCGCGGCCAGTTGAGTTTGTGTTTGGCGCAGGTCGTCGGCAGTCTGTTGAAGTTCGGCTGATCTTGCTTCGACGACTGCCGTTCGTTCTTCGACGATGTCTTCCAGATTGGCGTTCAAATCCTGCAGGCTGCGGAAGCCTTCAGCATTCTCGAGCGCTGCACCGGCAATGGTTGTCAGATACCTGACGATGCGTAATTCATTCGCTCCGAACAGGTCGCGAATTTCGGAGTTGCCAACGACCAGGCCTGCGGTAACTTTTCCGCGTACGACAATCGGGCATGACAATAATGAGCGGAAATTCGAACCGGACGGACTGGTCGCCACTGCGTCGAATGTCTTCAGTGAAGCCTGTACGTTAGCGCGAATGGCGCTGCATTGCGATACTGGCTGCCGATTCTCATCCAGATTGATGAGTTCACAGTATTTACTATGTAACAGGTGCCGAGCGGCATCGATAGTTGTTTCAATAATTACCGTCGGATCAATCGCTGAAGCAATCTTTCTGCCCGACTCCAGCAAAGCATCGAAGCGGTCGATGAGTGAAAGCGAAGAATACATCTTTTGTGGAATTTGCTCGCTGTGAAACGCCGAATGGCGACGTTCGGCATTTTCAAGTGTCTTTTCGGCACCGCGATATCCAGATTCGAGGCGAATTCTTTGCAGCAGCAGATCGCTCTGAATGACTTCATATTCAGCAGATTGTTGTTGAGCAAACTGAACGCTTTTTGTCAGCAAATACGTCGCTCTGCGATTGCGGTTTTGAAAAATCTGAGCCCATGCGTATTCACGCAGGGCATGCGGCAGTTCGTTTCGAAAACGGATAGCAATCAGTAACGCCTTGCGTGCCGCGCCGCGATGCTCCTTGATGATTGTTCGTCGTGGTTTGCGTGTCAGCGGTGATTTGTTTTCAAGGAATCCTCGGAGTGCTGTTGCCTTCCATGCGTACAGCGGCGAAGTATAGGCATTCAGGATACCGGCATTGCGAGCTGCAGAAATGCCCGCATCAAACGCCTGAACTGCTTCTGCGAATCGCTCCTCTGAATGAAGTACGATTCCCTGAGCAAGCAGAACATGTGCCTGACCCTGTACGTCTGATCGAGGTCTTTCCAACTCGCACTGCAGGATTTTTTGTGGAACGTCGCCGTTCGTTGCGCGAGCCCAGATATCAATGATATTTCCGCAGACCTGAAAGTCGCCGACAGCCAGACCGGAATCGTAAGCTTCCCGTGCGAGTTGTGCGGCTTCCGTGAATCGACCCAGACGATAAAGTGAAGCGGCGACCTGATACTGAGCGATATGCTTCTCCCAGAAGTCCCCCGCCCTTTCCAGAATTCTCACGCTGCGCCGTCCGACGTCAACACACTCTTCAAACTGGGCTGCTGAGTACAGTGCAATGGCCAGAAAATGCAGCGACTGACCTTGTCCCCAGACGTCGTTTTGTTCGGTGCGAATTTGCA
>JAYVNW010000832.1:0-3630 GCA_043758225.1 Candidatus Kuenenia sp.
AATAACGCATGGAAATTAAAGCTGCCAAAAGACGAATGGGGATTTTTCTATGCGAGACTGCTGCCAGGGGAAACCTCATTTCCTCCGCTTCGGAATATCAATCACAAGCCCAGCGAAGGATTTTCTATCGCTGTCCGAGGCAGCGGTGATGTGACTGCCGTCTGGATGGCAGACAAACTCTTTGCGAATGTTTCGCATGACGGTGGCAAAACGTTTGGCAGCACCGTAGAACTTGATCCGTCCGTGGATCCCTGCAACTGCTGCACGACGAGTTCAACTTATGCAAAGGATGGTCGAGTGGCGATACTGTACCGCGAAGAAACCGATAACGATCGCGACATGTATCTTGCCCTGTGGGATCAGACAAAGAACAAAGCCACAAAAACCCGTGTCAGCAAGACGCCATGGAACGTCGATGCATGCCCGATGACATACTTCTCGCTCACTAGCAGTACCGATGGATTTCTTGCCGCCTGGCCGACGAAGGGACAGATCTACTTTGCTCGACTCGATCCGAGCGGCAAGCCGCGTAGACCGGAAGAAATCAAGACGCCCGGAGCAAACGGAATGCGCACCGGAATTCTGGCACTGACAACATCCGATGGTGGAGCCCTGGTTGCCTGGAAGAAAGATAAGCAACTCGGCTGGCAACTGTACGACAAACAAGGCCAACCCGCGGGGCAGGCCGGTTCGATCAACTGCGACGGTAACGGTGTCGCGGCTGTAATCGCCAAAAACGGCGACGTGGTCTTATTTCAGTAGTTCAAAACCGCAGCAAAGGCTTCCAGCCTGTCGCGTCATATCAAGTCACGCGCTTGTAAAACGGCAATTCAACCACAGTTGCCGGAACAAGCGTGCCTCGCAGGTTCACTTCAACGACCGTACCGATCGCTGACGAAGTGACTGGAACATACGCCATCGCTATTACTTTCTGTAACGTCGGTGAAAATGTTCCAGAAGTCACTTTCCCCGCTTGCTTGCCATCAACATGGACGGGTGATTCTTCACGAGCGATGCGGCGGCCTTCAACTACCAGGCCGACTCGCGCCATACTGACGCCGTGGCGCTTGATTGTTTCCAGAGCTGCCTTGCCTGGATATTCAGACTTGTTGAATTTGACGGCGAATTCAAGGCCAGCAGTGAGTGGATCGACCGTTTCGTTCAATTCATGCCCGTACAACGGCATCGCGGCTTCCATACGCAGTGTGTCGCGACAGCCGAGACCAGCAGGCACGACGCCATACTTCGCCCCATGTTCCAGTAGCGTTAACCAGACGCGTTCTGCGTCGCCGGCTGGCATCACAAGTTCAAACCCGTCTTCCCCTGTGTAGCCGGTGCGCGATACGACGCCGACGGTTCCGAAGTATTGCATTTCCGTCGCCGAGTAATATTTCATCGCGGCAAGATCGAGATTCGCTGCATCTTTCAACAGCCCCAGTGCTTTGGGTCCCTGGACGGCGATCATGCCGGTGGTCAGAGTGCAATCAGTGAATTCTATCGCCGCAAATCCCGCTGCGTGTTTCAGCCAACTGACGATCTTGTCACGGTTCGATGCGTTGACGACCAGTTCCCAGCGATCGGGCAACCGATACACCAGTACATCGTCCAGAATACCGCCGTCCTTGCCGCAGACCAGCGAATATCGAACGTCGCCAACTTTCAACTTCGACGTATCGTTGGTCAGCACGCCGTTCAGAAACGCCTGACTGGAGCCACCCCGGAACTGCAAACGGCCCATGTGTGAGATATCGAACAGCCCTGCCGCGTTTCTCACGGCATTGTGCTCTTCCACAATAGAAGCATATTGGACTGGCATTTCCCAGCCTGCAAAATCTACCATTCGGCCCAGATGTGCAAGATGCCACTGATTGAGAGGTGTCGTATTCATGGCTGAAGTGTATTCTTCGCTGGCAATACGGGCAAACGCCTTCATTTTCAAGGACTCGAAACAACATGAAATCCGTGCTGCCAAGAATTCTGATCGTATTTCTGTTGTGCTCCCATGTCGCATCGCGTGCCGACGACACATTGCCGATGGTGGACGGATGGCCTGGTCTATTGATCCTGTCTGGTGGCAATGCAGTCCCGGCCGAAGCCGCAACCGCGCTTAGGGACGCCATTAAAACAGGTGGTTCGCTGGTTTTGATCACGGAGGCTGCCTCGGATCCTTCGACGGTTGCTAAATCTGTCAAATGGCTGAAGGAACACGAGCTGACCGACTATGTGACAATCAATGCTGCCTTGTCGGCGAGCGAACGGCGAACCAAGACCATTGAGGCGATTGACGCGGCATCAGCCGTGTGGATCGGTGGTGGCCAACAGGCGAAGCTTGCGAAGTCATTTGACGATGGCAGCGTTGAGGCGGCTTTGCAAAATCTGCTTTTACGAGGTGGAACGGTTGGCGGCACGTCTGCGGGCGCGGCAATTATGTCAAAGGTCATGATTGCGTCTGGGGCAAACGAGCCTACATTGATCAGCGGTTGGGACATGTTGCCGGGGGCAATCGTCGATCAGCATTTCGGTCAGCGAAACCGTATGACTCGCCTGCAAACAGCGGTTGAACAACATCCGGAATGTTTCGGCATGGGAATTGACGAACAAACAGCCGTGTTTGTTAAAGGCCGAAACATCAGCGTGGTCGGGCAGGGAAGTGTCTCAATCCTGCTGGCGAAATCCGAAGATCGAGATCGCAAAGTGCAGCAATTGCATGCTGGTGACTCGGCGGATTTGACTCAACTGCGTCGCGCATCGCGGCGGAGAGTTTCGCAGATTGAAACCGGCGCACCGCATAATGGAAACAATGTTGCGAATTCCGGAGCGTTGGTCATCGTAGGTGGCGGTCCGATGCCAGACGCTATCGCTGGTAAGTTTGTGGAACTCGCAGGCAGCAGCAATGCGAATATCGTGGTGCTGCCGACAGCCGTGGCTCGCGATGAAGCGGCTCAACAGCCTCCGGGTTTTCTGAAACACGCACACGTAAAAAGCGTCACTGTGTTAAATCAGCGCGGTCCCGATGAAGTCGTTACCGACGAATTCAAATCTGCTTTGAAATCCGCAACTGGAATCTGGTTTGGCGGCGGACGACAATGGAACTTTGTGGATGCCTATGAAGGCACCGACGCGCTGGAATTGTTTCGCGATGTACTGCGGCGCGGTGGAGTCATCGGCGGCAGCTCCGCCGGGGCAACGATTCAAGGCGAGTTCCTTGTGCGAGGCCATCCGCTTGGCAACAAGATCATGCTTGCGGAAGGTTATGAACGCGGATTTGCGTTTTTTCCCGGCACAGCAATCGATCAGCATTTCTCGCAGCGCGAACGGCAGCCGGATTTGTTGCCCGTCGTGCGGCGTCATCCCAACATTCTGGGAATTGGAATTGATGAAGGTACCGCCATTGTCGTCACCGGAACTAAAGTGGACGTCATCGGGCAGCATTCAGCTCACTTTGTTTCAGGTCAACAGTTGAAGAATCACCCGTCAGATCAGCCACTTCCCACGACCGCCAAAGAAGCAGCAAAGCTGTATGTCTCAGTCAAGACCGGAGAAACATTCGACCTGGAAACAATTTACAGATAAGGAATAGTCCCAATACAGATTCCCGTTTAACCGGTGGCCGACAGGCCAGGCCGTGGG
>JAYVNW010000833.1:0-4448 GCA_043758225.1 Candidatus Kuenenia sp.
ATTGTCAACTCTGGTGATGTCCTGTGTACATGGGACCCTCACTCGATTCCAATTATTGCCCAGGTCGGCGGACGTGCACGTTTGGATGATTGCGTGGAAGGCCAGTCGATTCGTACGGAAAAAGAAGCGTCTGGAACGATGCGTCGTACAGTCATCGAGCATAAGGCTGGACTTCATCCACAGGTCGTCATCGAAGACGGTGCCGGGAAAATTCTGGACTTCTACTATCTGCCTGAAGGGGCGAGTCTGGATGTCGAAGACGGTGGTCAGGTTTCCGCAGGTATGGTTGTTGCTAAGACCCCTCGCGAATCGACCGGTACGCAGGACATCACCGGTGGTCTGCCGCGCGTGACAGAGTTGTTCGAAGTCCGCAAGCCGAAGGATCCGGCGGTAGTCGCGGAGATTGATGGCGAAGTTGAATTCCCACCTGAAAAGAAACGCGGCAAGCGTATCGTGCTTGTGAAAGGTGCCGACGGAACGGAAGTGGAACACGTAATTCCGCACGGCAAAGACCTTCAGGTCCATCCTGGCGATATGGTCAAGGCCGGCGACGCACTGGTTCGCGGTCCATTGGTTCCACAGGATATTCTGCGTGTCAGTGGTCCGGAAGAAGTGCAGCAGTATCTATTGCATGAAATCCAGAATGTTTACCGCGCACAGCGTGTAGAAATCGATGATAAGCACATTGAAATCGTCATTGCACAGATGCTTCGCAAAGTTCGCGTTGACAGCGTGGGTGACACCGATTTGCTGCCAGGTTTGTTGATCGATAAGTTTGAACTTAAGAAGATCAATGATGGTTTAGAATCAATGGGTAAGGTCACCGATGCCGGTGGATCGGACTTCGAAATCGGCGACCGAGTTTCTTTGACAGATATTGCGGCCGTGAATGCTGAAGTCAACAAACCAATCAAACACACAACTTTGAAAAGAGCAAAGGCTAGTCCTCAGTTGCTTGGGATTACTAAGGCTGCTGTTTCGAGCGAAAGCTTTATCTCGGCTGCCAGCTTCCAGGAAACAACCAAAGTACTCACAGAAGCCGCGTTGGGTGGCAAGGTAGATAATTTGGTTGGACTCAAGGAAAACGTGATCCTCGGACACTTGATTCCGGCTGGAACCGGGTTCCATCTGCACCAGGACGCCCAGGTTCGAATCCATGATTCCGCATTGCGGGAACAGGAAGAGCAGAAAATGCGAATGCAGGCTGCTCGTAAGGATTTGATGGGGAACCCGGAAATGCAGGCACGACGAGTCGATCCCGATCGTCCTTCGGCACCTTCGCTAGCGGATTTGAGCCTCGATGAATTGATCTGATTTGTGAATTCGAGTGATCGGAGACATGCAAGGTTGACGATCGAGGGAAACGTGGATAGAGTGCCGCGTTTCCCGTATTTCTCGTGAGAGTCGTTTTACCGTACTGAGTTTTGGCTTTCAGCTTTTTGTCTGGCGAACTATGCCCACGATTAACCAACTTATTCGGAAACCCCGAAAAACACAGCGCACAAAGTCAAAAACTCCGGTTCTTGAGGGCTGTCCTCAAAAGCGAGGTGTGTGCCTGCAGGTTAAAACGGTAACACCGAAAAAGCCAAATTCCGCTTTGCGTAAAGTCGCGCGTGTGCGTCTTTCGAATAGCAAGGAAGTTACGGCGTATATTCCAGGTGAAGGCCATAACCTTCAGGAACACTCGATCGTCTTAATTCGCGGTGGTCGTGTTCGCGACCTTCCGGGTGTGCGTTACAAGATCGTTCGCGGTGTTCTCGACACGCTCGGCGTATCTGATCGTCGCCAGGCACGCAGCTGCTACGGAGCCAAGCGTCCTAAAGGTGGCGCTGCGGCAGCCGCTGGTAAAAAGAAATAATTTGATTTGTTCAGTCGCAATTTTGATTCAGTCGGAATGCAGACTGTTGTTTGTGATAAATGTGTTTTGAGAGTTTTCTTCAATGGTCAAGAAGTTCACCGCCAGTCGTAAGCAGTTGAAGCCCGATACTCGCTTCAACAGTCTGTTGATTTCCAAGTTTGTCAACTGCCTGATGTATGATGGAAAGAAGAGCACTGCGTCCAGTGCGTTCTATCGTGCGATGGAGATTGTTCAAAAGCAGCTCCCGAACGAAGATCCACTGAATGTCTTTGTGACAGCTGTGGACAACGTCAAGCCGGCGATTGAAGTTCGCTCGAAGCGTGTCGGTGGTGCAACTTATCAGGTTCCGACCCCTGTCAGTTCACGTCGCCAACAGGCTTTGTCAATTCGCTGGATTCTTGAAGCTGTTCGAGGCCGCAAAGGTCGTCCAGTTGACAAGTCTCTCGCTGAAGAGTTGCTGGCTGCTTTCCGACGTGAAGGTTCAGCGATGAACAAGCGCGAAAATGTACACCGCATGGCAGACGCCAACAAGGCGTTCTCGCACTTTGCCTGGTAGTCGTGTCATCTGTTTGACCAATTGAAACATCGCCGCATTGGATTCACCGAATTCAGTGCGGTTTTTTGTTGCGCAGGTGCGTTTTATTCAACGCGGCGGGAGCGCAGCAAAAAGGGGCAAAACGCTGCCTCCGCACGCACCCGAATACCGTGACCGCAGGGATGCTTCCTCTCGGACCTGACCCGGTTAGGCTGGACCCGCCGCGATTGGAGACAGCGTTTTGCCCCTGATAGAGCAAACCACGAGCCGTTCATTATTCAGGCGAACGACGCGAATCTCAAGTGATGACTACCAAGATTGATTCACGAATGACGATTTCTCAATACAAGTCGGCGGGTTACACACATTTGGGCAGGCGAATGTTGCGTTAAAGGCTTGCCGGCCTGGATTATTCGGCATCACTTGTTTGTCAGGATTGTTGTCCCGCGATAATGGCATCAAGTTCAACGCGAAGCTTTGAGAGGATTTCATCGTATGGAAATGCCCCGATGGATTCTTTTCCTCGCTTGAGGTTCACATGGGTTGGACCACACCAGAGGCCTAAATCGGCATCGTCTGTTTCGCCGGGACCGTTCACGCGGCATCCCATCACCGCGATCGTAATTTTGTGTTCTTCGGCGTAGCGAGTCATATCACGCACTTGTTCAGCGAGGTCGATAAACGCTTCATTTTCGACGCGAGAGCAACTTGGACAGCTGATGATGTTCAGGGTCTTCAGGCCGTAATCAACGAAGCTGCGAACTCGGCCAGCAGCGATGTCGTCCAGAATCTTCTTTCCCGCCGCGATCTCTTCAGCCTTGCGATTGTTCGCTACAGTCAGTGACACTCGAATCGTGTCACCGATGCCGCGGCTGATCAGCTGTTCGAATGCGATGCGAGTCTTGATGATGCCGTCTGGGGGCATTCCGGCTTCGGTGACTCCAAGATGCAGCGGCACGTCTGATCGCTTTTCAGCAAAGCGGCGGTTGACCTCAATCACCTTCTGAGGGTCTGAATCCTTCAGTGACACGCAATAGCGTTCAAAACCCAGTTCATCCAGCAACGTACAGTGCTCCCAGGCACTTTCGAGCATCGGTGAAATCGAATCGTGATCATCGAACTTTGACTTCACGTCCGGATCAACTGAACCACAATTCACACCAACTCGCATTGCACAGTCATTATCCTGTGCGACCTTGACGAGGTATTTCACTTTCTCCTGCCACGGCTTGGATCGTTCGTGGTGATACAAATGGCCGGGGTTGTAGCGAATTTTGTCGACATACGGAGCAATGACTTCGGCCAGGCGATAGTTCTCCTGCAGATCCACGGACAGATTTCCGGTCACCTGCCGCCGAATTTCCATCAGAGCTTCGGCTTCTTTCTGATTGTCGATGGCCACTCGCACAACATCGGCCCCAGCGCTCACCAGATCATTGATCTGCCGCACCGTGGCATCAATGTCGGTTGTCTTTGTCGCTGTCATGCTCTGCACAGCAATCGGTGCATCTCCACCAATAAATCGATCTCCAACTGCAATTTTGCGAGTCGGATTGCGGACGATGGTGAGATTTGTGTCAGTGGTCATGAATATCTGTCTTTAAGTTCTGGCAAAGTTCCCTGAGGTTTCTCTACGTTCATACCGTAAAGACTGCTGGATCTTAATGACATCCATCAGCGAATAATAATAGAGTGCCGCATGCGTATTCGGATCAGATGTCCGGAGTGCAATGCGAGCTTTAATGTTAGTATTGGAGACGACGGAACACTGAAGCCGTGTCGATATTGTTTGGCGAAAATCAGAATACCGTGAATTGGACATGATGTCACAGAATGGACAATTGGACCACCATCGTGCCCCGTCGTCGAACCTCTGATTCCCGAGCCGTTTCAAAAACTGACCGCAAAACTGTCGTCCATTTTTCTATTGGACTTGGGAAGCGATTCCACGTCACAGTCGAGCGCTGGTGAAACTGCATTGGCATCGACTCGGCCACGGTCAGCCCGGGCATGTAGACTGGAGAATCCCTCGATTCCTTTTTGCAATTCTCATTG
>JAYVNW010000834.1:0-6795 GCA_043758225.1 Candidatus Kuenenia sp.
ACTGGACTCCACAACAGGTCATTCATTGATGGAGTCAGCGAATATCTGCCATTCGCCATTTCCACCAACGACAGCGGTTCCAAATTTTGCTCGATCGAATGCCAGCGCATCCATGATGCTGCCAGCGGACGCAGGTGGCTGGTGATGACCATTAAGTTCCCTGGTGCAAATCCGGCTCGAATACCACCAGCAGCATTTGTGACGATCAAAGTCTGAACGCCCAAAGCATGCAGAAGTCGAGTGCCAAATTGAACTGAGTGCAGAGCGTGCCCTTCGTAGCCATGAATGCGTCCCTGCAACATGACCGTTTGAATTCCGCGCACTTGCCCGTAAACAAATTGTCCGTGATGTCCTGTGACATGCGGCACCGGCATTCCAGGGATTGATGTGTAGGGCAGCGATTTTCCGCCAGCTGCGAGCAATTGATCTGTGGCTGTACCAAGCCCTGAACCAAGAATCACTCCGATGGACGGAGGATCGTGTGCCAGGAGTTCCAATTGTCGACGAACACTCGCCGCAGCATTTTCGACTGATTGTAAATCGAAGCGGTATTGAGTCTTCGACGATGCCGACGTGTGTTCGGAATACAGTCCTGTCACTAACCCGCCTTTTCGATATCAGCCCCGGAAAACTTCACATCGATCAACGTCGTCACACCATTCCCGCTGGAAACATTGACGCCTTTTCTAAACTGAATGCGCCAGACGAATTGAGTGCTATCATTAGTCGCCACATCGTTATCATTTTCACTCGCAGCGATAAACGTCAGCATTGATTCGCCCGGTTGCAGGACCTTCGCCGAGTTTTGATCGGCAATCACAAAATTGTTGTCCAGCGTATGCAGGTAATTCAGTTTTCTTGTGGTGGCAGAATCCTGTGAGGGCACAAAAATCCTGAGAAAGGAATTCGCAAGAGTAGCGGCATCTTTGGAATACGGTGGCAAACGATTTGACATCAAGCCTGAATCGAATGGAGGGTACGCATAGTCGTCTGCAACACTTTCAAAGTTCAGCCATAATTTCAGAACAGGCTGCGAGGTGAGTTTCTCATTGATCTCGCCGGACAGGAATCCCCGGAACTTTAATGGGCCTTTGGTGAGCTTTACGGGAGTCACCACAACATCACCAAATCGTCTCGATTCGCCAAGTTTCAGGACGTGACCCTTCGGCAATTCGGCACCTTCTTCAATCCGGCGAAATTCATTTGGTGGCAAAGGGCGGAGGTCCGGCAGGCTTTCGAGCACAGAGTTGCCTGTCAGCGACAAACGTCCGGTCAGCAGGAGACCGAGTAACAACAAAGTCAAAGCGATGGCGTAGCCCAACACACCTGCTGAAAGTCTGCTGTCACTGCCTTTACTGCTTTCGCGTTCCGGAAGTACGACCGTTGGCTGTTCGGCAAATTCTGAATTTTTAAACACTTCAATTGTTGGCGATGTTGCAGACTTTTCAGGACTGGGCGCAGCAGCAGTTGAAGCAACAACGGGCTTCACAGTTATCGAGGAAGCGACCGCAGTGACGGGAACATTGGGAGGCGTTGAAATCGTTGGAACTGCATCTTTTGACGTCGCCACGGATGCTGGCAATGATGCGGAAGTTCCTGATGAGGTGACTTCAGTCGAAACGGGGGGAGCAGCCGCTGGTGCTTCTTCAAAATCGGGGCGCTCTAAATCTAATTGCATGTTAGACTCATCAAATGCGGCGGCCGGCGACTTGGAACTGGATTCAGTGAAACCAAAATCAACTGGTGCGGATTCTGTCTCGGTTTCGTTGCCTGAGGAGAGGAATCCAAAATCCTGATCGCCTCCGTCTGGTCGTGCTCGTTTCGCTGCCACTTGCTTGCTCCCAAAGCCAGTATACCACGGTTGTCATGGCACAATTTAGGGTCTCCGCATCAAATTCGGGAGTGAACGAGTCGGAATTAGATGTTTTTCTGGTCGCTGAGTCACATGGCATGAAGATTGCGAAGTGTTCATTCGTATTGGAAAAACATCACTGCGATGCTTGGACTATGTGCAGTGAGAATTCATACTGCCTGATTAAGTGTCACTTGCGTAGATAATCAGTCTGGAGATATTGAGGCGTGACCGAAACTGTCGGAAACTTTGACGAATTGCTGACCCCGGACGGAACACCGCGTCACCCGGCTCTGTCGGTTGGCTTGGCATCGATGTCGCCCGAGGTCCTCGCAGAACGGCAGCGCCACGCGGAAGAAGAACTGCTGGAAAAGGGTATTACGTTCGCCGTCTACGGTCATAACGACGGAAACGAAAAAGTTTGGCCATTCGACATCGTGCCTCGTCCTGTCGCATGGGACGAATGGCAAAGAATCGAACGCGGACTTAAACAACGCATTCACGCATTGAATTTGTTTTTGGACGACGTCTACGGTGACGGCAAAATCATGAAGGACGGCGTCGTCCCTGAAGAACTCGTGAAGACTGCCAAAACGTATCGACCAGAATGCCAGGGCTTTCGACCGCCCGGTGGAGTTTGGACACATGTCGTCGGAACCGATTTGGTCCGTAACCATGATGGCACGATTTATGTGCTGGAAGACAACCTGCGATGTCCGTCCGGAGTCAGCTACGTGCTGGAAAATCGCGAAATCATGAAACGCGTGCTACCGGAAGCTTTCTACGGTTCGATCGTGGCATCGATTGAGGACTATCCGGAACGATTGCTGGAGACACTGCTGAAAACGGCGCCGGAGCAAGCGACTTCACCGACAGCCGTTGTGTTGACTCCCGGCGTCTACAATTCCGCCTACTTTGAACATTCGTTCCTTGCCCAACACATGGGCATCGAACTAGTCAATGGTACTGATCTGTATGTCGACGATGAGGATATGGTTTGGATGAAGACAACACGTGGGTTGTCTCGCGTGGATGTGATCTATCGTCGCATCGACGATGACTTTATTGATCCGGAATGTTTCCGCGCAGACAGCATGCTCGGCGTGCCGGGTCTGATGCGAGCCTACCGCGCGAAGAACGTGACGCTGGCCAACGCGCCGGGAACCGGAGTCGCCGATGATAAAGCCGTGTATCAGTTTGTACCGAAGATCATACGCTATTATCTGAGCGAAGATTCCATCCTGGAAAACGTACCGACATATCTGTGTTCAGTGAAAGCAGATTACGACTACGTTCTGAGTCATCTGGATCAATTGGTGGTCAAACCTACAAACGAATCCGGTGGATACGGTATCCTGATGGGGCCTCGTTCATCAAGAGCAGAACGTGACGCGTGTGCCGATGCGATTCGCAAAGACCCACGCAATTACATCGCTCAGCCGATGCTGACACTTTCAACCGTGCCGACTGTGATTAATCAGACACTGGTTCCACGGCATGTCGATCTGCGACCATTTATTCTTTATGGTAAAGACATCTTTGTCCTGCCAGGTGGATTAACGCGAGTCGCCTTAAAAGAAGGTTCGATGATCGTCAATTCCTCACAAGGCGGGGGCAGCAAAGACACTTGGGTGCTGTTACAAGACTGAAAAGCGATTAAATTCATTATTGAATGAACCTTTCAAAAACATCGTCGTCGTCCATTAGAATTGAAAACTCTCCATCATGTTGTGTCGAGTTGCTGAATCGTTGTATTGGATGAGTCGCTACCTGGAACGCGCCGAAAACCAGGCGCGATTCATCGACGTTACCTCCAACATCGCGCTGGGGTATCGCGGCAGCGAGCTGGATTTATGGTCCTCACTGCTGCACGCTGGTGGTGATGTTGAGGAATTCAATAAATCCTATTCCGCGCCGACTCAGGAAAATGTGATTCGTTATCTGCTCTTCGATCCGCAGAACATGAATTCTGTCGTTAGCTGCCTTGCCGGAGCCCGCGAGAATGCCCGGTCAATCCGGGAGAATTTGACAACTCCCATGTGGGAAGCCGTGAATCGTTTTTATCTGCGAGTTCGAAAAGCAGCGGCTGAATCTAATCGCGTGATTCGTCAGCCGCACAGCATTCTGGAACAGATCAAACGCTCCGCAAATCAGGTGATCGGCGTCACGCAGACAACATGGTCGCGTGGCGAGGCCTGGCATTTTTCCAGTCTGGGATATCAACTTGAACGCGCCGACAAGACGTCCCGTATTCTGGATGTGAAGTATTTCATTCTGCTGCCCGAACCGAAGCACATAGGTTCGGAGGTTGATGTTGTCCAATGGGCAGCGCTGCTGGAATCGACCAGCAGTTTGCAGATGTATCGACGCGAATACGGTCGCATCGAACCGTTGAACGTCGTTGATTTTTTGATGCTGAACACACGGTTTCCGCGGTCGATGCGGTTCTGTCTGCGTGACGCAGAAGCCAGCATTCGCGCAATCTCCGGGACACCGCCACATAGGTTTGATAATTCCGCCGAGCAGCTTGTCAATCAGCTAAACGCCAAGCTGAATTTTGCCAGAGCGAAAGAAGTGATGGCCAACGGTCTGCATCAGTTTGTTGATGACTTTCAATCTCAGCTGAATGGCCTTGCAGGAGCAGTGGCTGAGAGCTTTTTCCAGGTCAACACGAACACTCGCAGTGGAAGGCAGTCGCAGTCACAGAGTTCTCTCCTGCGTTAGTGTCTGGTCTCCAATCCGCCACTACGAATCAAGTTGCCGCGGCCATTTGCTGATCATCGATTCTGCTTCTTCCTGGCTTAGCGTTTCACCAGTCACGCTGTCACGGTACAAAACCTGAATCGTGCGAAAGCCCATCGATTGATAAAGTTGGACCGCCGCGACGTTGTCTGCTGTGACTTCCAGTACGCAGATTCCCATGCCAGCCTGAGTGAATCCCAGCAACGCCTGCTGAACCAGCGCGCGGCCCAAACCAAGGCCACGATGTTCGGGAATGACGCCGACGTTTTGGATCGAACCCATTCCACCGCTGCGAGTGACGCCCTGGATTGTGCCACAATCGACTGCAGGCCAGTCAGGTTCCGGCTGATAGATCACCATCCATGTTGCAGCACCACAAAACGCTTTCTGGCCTACGATCTCTTTCATCAACGCCAGGCAGCCTGCGGCCTCGCCGAGACAGGAAAACACTTTTCCATCCAGATCATCGCGAAACGAACGCCACTTGACCTGGGCATGTCGCTCCAGCAGTAACGAACGCCAAGGCAGCCAGCGATACCCTTCCGGCAATCGCACAGCTTTTGGCGAAGTTCGCCGCAGGTCGACTTGCATTCGAAACCGTTTATGGGCGACAGTCGCCATCCGCTATTCCGTTTTCGGCTCCACCTGAAACAGCGGTCGCCGTGTTTTCCTGACGTGATGCAATCCGTCCCGCGGCAAACTGTCTCGGGGCGGCCGATAGAATATCCATCATCACTCGCCTTCAGATAGGCGAATTTGATCTCTACCGTGAACTTTTTGGAATCGTGACGCCCAATCGTCCGCCAAATCATTCCACGTTGCTCGGTCTGGAACTCTTCGAATCGTCAAGTAGATGCATGCCCCTGCCCTGCAGCAAGATATTCAATAACCCGATTCGCGCAATTCGATGAATTGCCAAACCAATGATTGTTGCGTGATCTTTGGGAATGCCACGCGATACGGCTTTTCGCAACCGGACGTCAGCCAGATAATTCTTTCCGACAGGCGAGTGGCCTTTCCATCGCAAAAATCCGTCTTCAGCGGCAATTCTCAGGGAAAACGAATCATCGTGGTCAATCTATCCCCGTCCGGGGCGCAGCTTTTGCAGAATCTCTCTCAGCGCTACGGCGTATCGACCGATGCAGTGACTCATATGTTGCAGGCCGTGTACAACGGCAACGGGTCAATGGCGCAGTTTAATCACCGGGAATTTGGTGGATCAGGCCAATGGATGAACGGAGGTATGACGATGGTCAGCGACCTGTTCAATTACAACCTCAAGAACCTCGTCAATAACCTGTGCAGCGAAATCGCAAATTCGCTGGCGAATCATCAAACAACTCCGTTCAGTGGATCGTTTCAGTCTCAAAGTCAGAGCGGAATGTACGACCAATCACAGGCTGCCGGTCAGATTGGATCAGCCAACAGCTTGTTCGTGCCGGATCCAAAAAACAACTGGTGGCCGCAGGATCTTGGAATTCCCAGCGCGATCGGATCACAGAATAACACTCGCTATGCCTATTTCGCCCACAGCCACCGATTGGCCGTGACAGCAGGAGGCCCGCCGTGGGTTTATGACACACTCGATCATCAGATCGGTGGATTTGGACAGCAGCAAGGCGGCGGCCAGTCGATCACTTTTACAAGCCAGTACGGAACCGTGAATCTGTCAAACTTGCCAGTCGTGTCGCGCGACGGCGTTGCAGTCCCGCCTGCACCGATGCCAGGCGCACCGATGCCAATTGTCGCGCCGTCAATGTCGATTCCTGTCGAAAGCCCGAAGTCCGTGGTGGAACCTGTCCATTCGGCAATGAATCAGAAGGGCGATGAAGATATGATTGCAACTCTGGAACGACTTGGTGGGTTAATGGACAAGGGTTATATCACCAGGGAAGAATTCGAAACCAAAAAGACCGAGCTTCTGAGCCGAATTTAGTTCAACCAGGAGGTTTTCCAGATGACCTGTCAACGGTTACAGCTTGTACTGATCAGCAGCTTCGTTGCATTGACTGCGTTTCCGGTTGCAGCTCAGGAATTTGACCTGCAGCCTCCCGGCGCACGCGAATTCGTCAGCGACACGGCAGGGATGCTGGATGAAGCGTCCATCACGCATATAAAATCAGTCTGTGACAAATTACTAACGGATAAAGCCACACCCATCATCGTTGTCACGATTGATTCGATGGCTCAGCATGGCGGTA
>JAYVNW010000835.1:0-6224 GCA_043758225.1 Candidatus Kuenenia sp.
CAGGGCGTCAACCCTCCGAGAACGTTGGCAGACACCTGGAGGCCTGATGCCCTGCCGCTCGCCTGATTATTTTTTGAAACAATTGGCAACACTCTACCCATTCGTGATCGGGGATTCTATCAACATGGTCAGGCGTTTGTTTCACCAAACGCCTCAAGCTGATCAATAAACTCCGGCGTTAATCCGGCTTGCAGTCGCGCCTCGCGCTGGAACAGATCACCGCGAGCTCTGGACGGACGGATCGGCCAGTGCAGAGCTCTGGTCCATGCGTCCCAGTCGGAAACGCCATCAGGCTTCAGACGTCGAAGCCAGTTCAGCCCGAATTCAACGTGCTTGATTTCGTCTTTGTGAATGGCCCGCATAATCGCGGCGCTGCGGCGGTCGCCGACGTCGCGAAAGTATTGTTCGAATTCCACTGTGTGATCCAGGTTCGCGCTTTCAAACACCAACGGCAAACCGGCGACGTATTCCAGCGTCGTGCTGTAATCCTGAGCTTTCTTCCAGATCCAGCCATTCACCGGAAAGTCGCCGAAGCTTATTCCAAGTTCTTCGCAGCGTTGAGCATGCATTCGCGTGTGTCGCTGTTCATCGAACATCACATGTGCAAGGCCAATCCGGAATTCTGTGGGTGCGTCAGGAAATGCCAGTAACACCATCGCCATGACTTCCAACGCCTGCAGTTCGTGATTCGCCATGACATGATGTGCGATCGCTCGCTTCTTAAGATCCTTTAATGAATCCGCTTTGGGCATGGTCGGCGCGGTTTTGCGTGCGGCGAACGGCAAATTTTCCGGTCGCGTTGGTTCAGCGACTCGAACGGCAACACCGGGAGATTCGTCCGTCAAAGATTCTGCGATGCGCGTGATTTTGCAGCTCAAATCGTCGGAGTACAGCACCAGTTCAGCAAAGGCGCGAAGTTCCATAACTCAACGTCCGCTTAGTTTGCTGGTGTGGTCAAAACGGCGAGACAGGCAGCGGCCGCCGTTGCGACATTGAGCGACGGGACTGGCCCCAACGGCGGCAGCGAACAAAGCTGATCGCAACGTTCGCGAGTCAACCGTCGCAAACCTGCGCCTTCATTACCCAGCACCAGCATCCAGTTCCGATCACGCTGCACTTTGTAAATTGTGGACTCGGCTCGCTCGCACGTTCCCAGAACCCAGATCTGATTCTGTTGAGCTTTCTCCATCGCCTGTGCCAGATTTGCGATCACAGCAAACGGGACATGCTCCGCTCCACCTGCGGACACATCGCAGACCGTTGCGTTCACAGATGCACTACGATCCTTGGTCAGCACAATCCCACGGACTCCGAAGAATCCAGCCAGACGAAATATCGCACCCATATTCTGCGGGTCCTGCACTTGATCAAGAGCCAGCCACAGGCCGGTCGATGCTTCATCCGTATTCCACAGAAAGTCGAGCGGAACTGGTGACGGTGGTTCGACCGTAGCGGAACCGGCACCCGTGCGTTCTGTTTCCCGGCCACCACGTCCGCCGCGCTGGTCTTTCTGATCCGGCGCGCCGATGCGGACGGCAACATTATTCTGCCTGGCCAGTGCCACAACGGAATCCCACGGTTCGCCGACATTTTCGGAATGTACGCGAACCAGCTTTACGGCCTTGGGACGTACTTCAAGAGCAGCTTTGATACTGTGTGGATTGCGGAGTTCCAGCATGATTCGGCTTGCAGATGTTTAGCAGCATAGATGAGTCGTAAGTTACGCAGGGTACTGCAATTAACACTCATGTGCCAGGATGACGTCGATGACGGGAAAGTGTCTCAATGTCCGTTCCAGCGGTGGCGAACGGTTTTACATCTCGCCACTGTCGACAACTTTATCAACGGTGATGCCGTATTGACGGCACTTGGTTCGCAATGTGGCGCGCGACAACCCCAGCAACTTTGCCGCCTGTAGTTGATTGCCTGCAGCATGCTGAAGCACCAACGGGATCACGTGCCGTTCCATCACCTGCAGAGCATCCTCGTATACAGTGTTCCCGCCAGCTTGTAGTCGCTCTGTCACGAACTGGGTCCAGTGCGTAACGTCTTTTGTTGGTCCGTGATGAGGTGCCGGTGCAGTTTCGTGCCTTGCGGTTCGATCATGTGCTGATTTTTCGTGTGCTTCATGCGAAATTGAAGTTCGTTTCGCCCCACGAATGGATTCTGGCAGGAATGCCGGGACAAGGACCGGTCCGGTTGCTTCAAGCAAAGTGTGCTTGATTACACTTTGCAATTCACGAACATTTCCGGGCCATTGGCAGGCCTTGAGCAGCCGGATACTTTCGTCAGCAATTGCAGAAATTTCTTTGCCGAGTTCTTTGGCAAACAGGCTGCAAAAATGTTCGGCCAGCAAGGCAATGTCTTCACCACGCTCGCGCAGTGGCGGTAGTTCGATTGTGTAGACGTTCAGACGATAGAACAGATCGCCACGAAAATCGCCTTTGTCAATCATGGATTCAAGATCACGATTGGTCGCAGCAATCAGTCGAACATCGGTGCTTATAGTTTCGTTGCCGCCGACTCTTTCGAACTTCTGATCCTGCAGCACACGCAGAACTTTCGTCTGCATCAACGGCGTCATGTCGCCGATTTCGTCCAAAAACAACGTGCCGCCCGTACATTGTTCGAATTTGCCAATTCGCTTGCGATCGGCTCCACTGAAGGAACCTTTTTCGTGACCGAAGAGTTCGCTCTCCAGCAGATTTTCCGGAATCGCCGCGCAGTTGATTGCCAGGAATGGCTGCGTTGCTCGCTGGCTGTAGTTGTAGATCGCTCGCGCAATGACTTCTTTACCGGTACCGCTTTCGCCAAGAATCAGGACGGTAACGTTCTGTGATGCGACGCGACCGATCGCTCGGTAGACTTCCTGCATCGCTGAACAATGCCCTATCAACCGGTCACCGCTGGTGTCAGCCGACTGATCGGTTGGTATCTTGGCCGGTGTCCGCATGAGCCGACTGGTTTCTGCAGCGGACTCAACCAACGGAATCAATGTCTCCGGACCGAAGGGTTTCAGAATGTATTCGAAGGCGCCGGCCTGCATGGCTTGAATGGCGGTGTTTGCCGTTCCCTGGCCAGTCATCAGAATTACGGGAACACGGGCGTCAGCTTTGTGGAATTGCTGAAACAAATCCAGCCCTGATAAATCCGGAAGACGAATATCGGATAGAACGACATCCGGAGATTTTTCCCGGAACAATGTCAGGGCATTCGCCGCATTCGACGCAGTGATCAGCTGATATTTGGGATGCGGAAAAGCATAGCGAAAGCATTCCAATATCAGTGGTTCGTCGTCAACAACCAGCAGTTTGATCATAGTCCAATAGACTCCAATAACCGGCGATCCGCATACCTGGTGACATCAATTGACAGGTACTCCGTGCCCTTGCATACAATTCGGGGCCTTGCACAAGTACGCGTTTCGGAGCGACATTGTACCTTTGTGCTGACGGATTGCCGGCCGGCGCACCGTCATAATGTGGTCTTCATCGCAAGTTGAATCGCCTGTAAAAGCTGTTCGTCGCTATAGGGCTTTGAAAGAAAGGCGACTGTTGATTCCATGTTGCCCTTGCCGTATTCGGGACGTCTAAGTCCGCTACTGGCAACAATGGGGATGTTCGGCCGAATCGACTTCAATGCCTTGATTGTCTCGCTGCCGTCAAGCTCCGGCATCATCATGTCCACGACCACTGCGTAGATCCCGTTGGAATGCTGACGAAAGACGCTGATTCCGGCGGCTCCGCCGAGTGCTGTATAGACGACAAACCCGTGGAACTCCAGCGCCATTTTTGCCATTTGCAAAATGGACTCTTCATCATCGATCAGCAGAATGCCATGACCATTTCCCTCGGGAAGATTTTTCTCGGCAGACTTAGCGAGTTCCTCGGTACTGCCTTCATAGGCTGGCAAATAGAACGTGAACTTTGTCCCGCGCCCGGGTTCACTGTAAACCGCAAATCCGCCTGCGTGACTTTTCACGATACCCATGCATGTCGCTAACCCCAATCCTGTCCCTTTGCCTTGTTCCTTTGTTGTAAAGAAAGGGTCGAAGATTCGTTCGGTTACTTCGGGAGACATCCCTATTCCGGTGTCGATCACCGAAACACTGACATAGCGGCCGCGTGGCAGATTTACGTGAACGGACTTTTCTTTCAGTTCCACATTGGATGCTTCAAAAGTGAGTTCACCACCGTTCGGCATGGCATCGCGCGCATTGATCGCGAGATTCATCAGAACCTGTGACAGTTCTGTCGCGTCTGCAAGGACCAACCTCAACTGTGGATCAACCTCGGCACGGACTGATAATTTCTGAGTCAGCGTGTGTCGCAGAATTGCGCACGTTTCTTCGATCAACGATTTCATGTCGACCTGTTTGCGAGGCCCCGACGCTCCGCCGGCAAACGACAGCAGTTGCCGAATCATACCGGTGCCGCGATCGGCACTTGAGACAATCGTGTCGATAAGGCCGGTGACCTTTTCATCACTGTAATGATTTCGAAGTAGCCTGGCACCCATCGTAATCGGAGTCAGAATGTTATTCAGATCGTGCGCGATGCCACTTGTCAGCGTGCCGATACTTTCAAGTCTCTGTGAACGTCGCTCCAGTCGTTCGCGGCGTTTTTCGTCCGTGGTATCAATATCAATGACCAGCTGCGAAGCCGGCTGCCCGGCACTATCCACGATCAGCGAACGACGTGACTCAATTGTCCGTACGCGACCATCCTTCGTCGTGACATCGCGTTCCCCGCTCCATGTCCCGTTCGCCAGCAATTCTTCGCGAATCTGCAGTTCATTCTGCTCCGAAGAACCGAACAACAGTGAGGCTGCATAACAACCGGTCGCTTCCGCAGCAGACCATCCGAATAACGTTTGTGCACCGTCGTTCCATGTCAAAATCCTGTCGTTCAGATCACGAATGTGAATGGAATCACGAACACGTGAAAGAATTGCGGTTTGTTCTCTGAGACGCAAGCGGCCTGTTTCGCGCTCCGTGACGTCGCGCAGCATCACTGTAAACAGCAACTGTCCATCAATTTCCGCGCGAGAGACAACGGCTTCGGCGGGAAATTGTGTGCCATCAGATTTCACTCCATAGACAATCTGACCACCCGCGACATT
The DNA here is from genome assembly GCA_043758225.1 of Candidatus Kuenenia sp. Taxonomy (GTDB): domain Bacteria; phylum Planctomycetota; class Planctomycetia; order Planctomycetales; family Planctomycetaceae; genus SXXK01. The sequence goes on from JAYVNW010000835.1 coordinate 5,122, forward strand.
GCTGCGTGCAGGAACATTTGTCGCGGTCGGTTTGATGAATTCCGTAAAGCTCGATCGGTATTGTTCTGCCACAAATTGCTCGAACGGCCGTCCAACAACATCGCGTTCACGCTGCTTAAACAGGATCTCGGCGATCGGATTGAGCATCACCACCTTACCTTCGTGATCAACAGCCACAACAGCATCCATCGAAGCATCAATCACTGCTATGTGACGCGCTCGTTCAGTGCGAAGTTTCATCACAGCGCGATTCCGTTCGGCAGTTTCACGATGCGTTACGACAGCGGCGGCGAAAAATGTTCCGAGCGTCAGTACCAGACCGACAGCCAGCGTGGCAACGTGACGCCCAGCCAGTCTGTTCGAAAGATGTTCGCGACGTTCAAGTTCATCGTCCTGGGCGGCCAGAATTTCGCCGATCAATGCCTCGATTTGTTCCATCAGGAGCTTGCTCTGGCCTGTCTTGACAACATCGCGCGCTTTATTGAATGCCTCTTCCTCTGGTCCTTCTCGCCTGGCATCAATTGCGTCCTGGAGCTTCTGGCGTTTTTCTTCTGCAAGCCGTTGCAGCGATGCAAATTTCTCCGGCAACAAATGTCCAGTCACACTGTGATTGTGCAGTGAAGCCAGATTCTCAGTAGATCTGTTGAGGCCGATGTGGAATAGCGACAGGTACGATTCATCGCCCGTGATGAGATAACCACGTTGACCGGTTTCGGCATCCTTAAGTCCAGCGAGAATTGTTCGAACCTGATGCTGGATCTGGGCGTTTTTTACGATCTCTTCGCTGTTCTGAGCCGCCTCCCACGCCGAATAACCGCCGATCACACAAAGTACGAAGACTCCAATGGCTGCTACGGCCAGCAGTGTATTGACCCACGTTGAGTTATTCGACAATGACGGCATTGTTACGATTCGGAGAACGGCGGATCGATTTTTGTCAGCAGTCCGGGATTAAACCAGATTCTGCAACTCGCTCGCATTCTATCTCTGCAGAATTTGCAAGAATCTCGCATCCACTGAGCAAGCTGGCCGTCGTGAGACGACTTCTGAGAGAAATCAAAACTTGATTTGCTTCGAATGCGCGCTCGTTTTGGAAGCTGCCA
>JAYVNW010000836.1:0-4167 GCA_043758225.1 Candidatus Kuenenia sp.
GCCGATTTTCGGATTCGCGGAATGCGGCTTCGGATGGAAACCTGATTTGCGTTTAGACTTTCCGCTGGAAGGGCCAGCAGTGATCGCAAATGATGAGGGCGTTCATGCCATGACCGCATGACGGATTTGTTGAACAGCTCGAAGATGGATGTGGAGCTTTCTGAATAACCTCAAAGAGGTTCTGAGCATAGCAACCACACTTTGCGATTGCACGTCGCCCGCACTCCAGGATCGCAGCCCCTCCACATTGAAAGACGTCCCGTTTCCTTTCGTGGTCGTGTGATTGGTGCGATTCTTGGAGCCTTCGTAGGCGCGTGCCTGGGAGAAGCATGGAAAGGCACAGAACCAGCCCTTCGAAAGGAGCTTGGCAACGCAGCGATGATTAGGCGGGTTGCCTGGGATGATTGCCAAAGGTATCGTCCGCGTTGCAATCTTTGTCGTCCAGCTTGTAAGCTACTGCCTGTAGATCAAATCAACAGCCATGAGAATGTTGTAGAATCTTTGAATAACATTTTCTCCACGTCCGGAAAGTTGCCACTTCGATGAAATCGTTCGTAATGACAATTTGTTGCCTTGCCTGCTTCAACGCAGCAGCGTTTGCCGACGAAGCCAATAATCAAAAAAAAGCTTACATAACGGCCGACGAAGCTGGACCAGATTTCGGTATCCAGGGTGAATACACCGGTCCGATAAAAGTCGGCGATTCGGAAGTCAGGATTGGCATTCAGACCATTGCCGAAGGCAATAATAAACTGGCATGGGTGGCGTACACCGGCGGATTGCCTGGCGATGGCTGGGATGGAAACACGCCAATGCGCGGCGCCGGAGTTGTCGAAGGCACAACAGGGATGCTGACTGGGGATATGGGCCGCGGAGAAATCAAAAATGGGAGTCTGGTGATCACGACGTCTGACAATGTTCGCCTTGGTGAAATTTCGAAGACTGTTCGCCTTTCAACGACGATGGCTCGTAAACCGCCGGAAAGTGCGGTCATTTTGTTCGACGGAACAACCGCTGACAATTTCGAAGGCGGAAAAATGAGTGACGACAAACTGCTGATGCAGGGTGTCACCAGCAAGCAGAAGTTCGGCAGTTACGAACTGCACGTTGAATTCATGCTGTCCTACATGCCCAACGCACGCGGTCAGGGACGGAGCAACAGTGGCTGTTACATGCAGGGCCGCTACGAGATCCAGATGCTTGATTCATTTGGTCTGACTGGCGAAGACAACGAATGCGGCGGCATTTATGAAATCAAGAAACCTGACGTCAATATGTGCTTCCCTCCACTCAGCTGGCAAACCTACGACGTCGAATACCACGCGGCTAAATTCAACGCCGATGGTAAAAAATTGACAGACGCATGGATGACCGTCAAGCATAACGGCGTTGTGATTCACGATAAAGTAAAGCTACCACGCGGCACACGAGCGGCCCCTGTTGCCGAAGGTCCGGAAGACGGCCCGATCTATCTGCAAGACCATGGCGATCCATTGCGTTATCGCAACATTTGGGTGAAGCCACTGGCCCAATAGTCGAAAGTTGCAGTCAACTTGGTCCAGTTGTGTGCTCGTCACGCGGAACGATGAAGGCTGCATTTGTTTCGCGATCGATAGACATCCGCTGTCAAAACTGACTGATATCGTTCCAGCGATCACGAATCCATAATTGCAATGGCAGCAGAATAAACAGCCATGTCCAGAAGAGATTCACAAACGCGCTGACCAGAACCGTCGTCTCAATGTGCTGACTGCGAGCCAACGCGTTTGTGGCCGCAGTCAGACCAAGAATCGGTGCGGCCAGACAAAAGAATGCTGGTGCTGAAATCAAAATTGTCAATGGCAGTGCGGCCCAGCGGGTGTACAGCGATAGTATGACTGCGATGTGGCTGCTGAAGGCGAGAACAATCAGAAAGCTGATCACCATGGTCATCGAACATTCCCGAGCGATGCCGTCGTAGCCGCAAATTGAGATTGTCGAGAGCCAGAAGACGGCTGGGATCAGTGCAATGAGGCAACCGCCGGCTTTCTCCAGCAGAACACGTGCGCCGGACAATGGAATCGCGGCGAGCGTCGATTGAGTAGACTGACGAATCTCGTAGAACAAACAGCCGGATGAATACAGCAGGACTTCAAGTGCCAAAAACGCAGCGGCTGTCTCAAATGCAATCCATGCATTATCGCCTCGCAGGGTAAAATGGTCGATGTGACCATGGCTTTGTTGCAGCCAGATGAATCCGGCAAAGACAAAACCTCCACCGATCAGCTTTGTGATGAAGAAGCTCTGGCCGCCAGTGAAGAAAATGAACTCTTTCCACATGATCGCCAGTTGCCAACTTCGGCCAACTGACCAGCGTCGAATTTCTGCATTTTCTGACAGACCTGCAACCTCCACTGGCGCGGACCAGAAATCCAGCGTTAGCGTACTGATCGCGAACAGCACCGCCGAAATCGCAATGCTGATCCAGAATTGCTGTCCAAAGAATGCGACCGCGTTGTCGGTTTGCAGTAGTGCATGAAGACGATCGAGAACACTGAATCGTTCAATGGTCTGAGGAATGCTGGACAGAAGACCTGATCCTGCCGGAGACAGCGATCCCGCAGGCAGTGCTCCAAGAAGTCCGTTGATAATATTGGGCAAGACAAACAACATTAACAGAACAGATCCCGCCATCCCCGCCGCTCGGCCGGACGTTGTGCAACGCACGCTGCAAAACAGCGCCAGATTCGCCACCAAAGCCATCCACGCCGCAAGTGCAATATAGGACGCAATGATTTGCTGCCATAAAACGCCGCCCAGCGTGATGGCAAGAAACGTAAATGGCAGCTGAATCACCAACAGCATCAACGAACTGACAAGTCGTGACGTAGATTTCCCAAGCGTGATCGATAGCGCCGTCATCCCGGCAAGACGCAGCAGAGCGAACGTGCCGGCGTCTTTCTCTTCAGTTACCGCTGTCACAAAATAGCTGACACCACATACGGTAATCAGCAGTACATTCAAAAAACACATGGATTCGAAATAGCGAAGTCCTGTGCGACTGGTGCCAAACGCATCGACAAAGGCAACAGAGATAAAGAAGAACATCAGAAACGAAAATGCAGCTCGAATGACATGGGGATAAATGGATTTTGAATCCATCTTCAGCGACCAGTTGAACAGCATTAAAGTGCCGGAAATCACGTTCGGACTCCGCGAGTTGTCAGATCCATGAACGCTTGATTCAGGTGACGTCGCTGCTGGCTGAACGAAGCGATTGGCAAATCCAGTGTCAGCAACGATTTCAGGAACTCGTTGGCCGACAATGACGGCGTCAGCTGGATATTGAAATCACGCCCTGTCGCAAATTCAGGCTCCTTGACGTCATCAACACCCGGCAGTTCACGAATGCGAGTTATAACATTGTCGAAGGCGGCAGACAATCGCAGATTGTAGGTCGGCACTACCTCCGGGGACTCCAGAAGCACATCCATCGGACCACTGAACTTCACCTGTCCGCGATCAATAATCGTCACGCTGTCACAAAGTTCTGCCAGTTCACTCAGAATGTGCGAACTGATGAACACAGTTTTACCCATGCGTCGCAGTTCACGGAGGATTTCCATCAATTCAATTCGTGCTCTGGGATCCAGCCCACTGGCAGGTTCGTCCAGCAACAAGAGATCAGGATCGTGGACGAGCACGCGAGCCAGGCTGACTCGCTGCTGCATCCCTCGTGACAAGCCGCTGATCAAATCGTTGCGGCGTCCGTCCATATCTGTCAATGTCAGGACATCGTTGATCACCTGGTCGCGCTGTGCAAGGCGTAGCCCGTAGGCCGCCGCGAAAAAATCCAGATATTCAAACACCGTCATCTGACGGTACATGCTGAAGTGATCCGGCATGAATCCGATGCGTCGTCTGACGGCAATTGGATCTGTTCGCACGCTGTTGCCGAAGACTTGAATTTCACCCCAGCTTGGCTTCAGCAACGTGCAGATAGCCTTTAACGTCGTTGTCTTGCCAGCACCGTTCGGCCCCACGAACCCATGTAACGTCTGCGGCATTACGCAGAACGTGACCTGACTTAACGCTTGATGTCCTTTAAAGGAATGCGAAAGATTGCTCACCGAGATGGCGGGCACTGTTTGTGTACTCACGTCAGACATAGGTCCTCTTTCCTTCTTA
>JAYVNW010000837.1:0-1738 GCA_043758225.1 Candidatus Kuenenia sp.
ATCCCGCGTGGCGGTTTCAAAAGGCTTTCGTGTGCTGCGTTCCCAGGGCAGGAATCAAATCGGACTTGCACCACTTGCTTCCCTTCAGGAAACACTGTCACAGTGCACGGAAATCATTCGGCAGGATGCTGCCACAAAACACCGCCTGACAATGGAACTGAGCGAATTCGCTCGGGAGCTATTGGTTGTGGCTCCGGAAATTGCGTCCGAACTTTCGATGATGGCTCCCGCCGAAAGTACGCATGAACTCTCCGATCGACGAATTGCCATTGCGTTGGCGACACTTTTCCAATCCATTGGTTCCGACTCAAAACCAGTTCTGCTGCTGTTCGACGACATGCACTGGGCCGATGATCTGACAGTCGCCATGCTCGAATGCTGGCATCTTGTGCAGTCCAGTTACACGATACTGGTTGTCGGAACCCGTCCCTCAGATTCCACTGCCGAACGACTGCAGGACAACCTGAAATGCACAGCGAAACTCAGTCTTGATCCGCTGACTCGAGCGAACCATGACCACTTACTGGGATCGATGACCGGAGGTCTTCCACAGCGAATTCTGACATCGGTCTGGCAAATGTCCGCCGGAAATCCGTTTACTGCATCTGCCGTTCTTCGCGGACTTGTGGAAGGACGAGTCCTCACGCCTTCCAGCACTGGCTGGAGTGTTGATGAACGAGAACTTAAAAATCTGCAAATGTCCGGCGAGGCTGCCGAAGTACTCAAGCAACGTCTCTTTCGTCTCCCAAAAGCGTCGCAGGATCTGCTGGCCGTTGGAGCTATCATAGGAAAGGATTTTTCCATCCAGATGGCGGCTGATCTGGCCCGAATTCCTCCGGAACAGGTTCTGCAGCTTCTGATCGAACCTCGTCACAACTGCTTGATCTGGGAACAGGCGTCCGGCAGCATCTGCTCATTTATGCATGATCAGATTCGCGAGGCAGTCCTGCAGACACTTCTACCACTGCGACGGGAATTGATCCACCGCAGAGCAGCAGAGTATCTCAGCCGTTTTGAACCAGATCGTGTGTTCGACATCGCATTCCACCATGATGCATCGGGACGCTTTGACCTTGCAAAAGACTTCGCACTCAAAGCAGCCGAACGCGCTCGAACCAGCCACGCTCTGGAGTCTGCAGAGCAACAATATCGAATCGCACTGCGAAGCTATTTTACTCTGAATGAAGAGCCGGACTTCAAAGTTCTGTATGGGCTGGGCGACATCCTGATGTTGAGCGGCCGTTATCAGGAAGCGGAATCGGTATTCGAACGTGCGATCAAACGAGCGGATTCAACAACGCTGGTTGCTGAGGTAACGTTGAAGCTCGGTGAATTGGCATTCAAAGAAGATCGCAAAGATCGAGCGATCGAACTTTGGGAATCGGCATTGATTAGCCTGGGCGGGAGACTCCCCTGCCGATGGCTGGGCTTTCTCTACATGTTTCGTGAATGCGTGGTCCAGGCAACGCACACATTTCTGCCGCGATGGTTTGTCAGCAGGATCAAGACGGAGCCTTCAGAGGATGATCGACTGATCTGGAGACTGCATAGTCGACTGGCATATGCCTACTGGTACACACGCAGCAAGATCACCTTAATGCACATCCATCTGCGTGGTATGAATCTCGCAGAACGCTATCAACCAACCACCGAACTCGCACAGATCTACTCAGAACACGCGCCTGGGATGAGTCTCATTCCGCTCAGCCGGCGCGGGATTGCCTATGGGCGCCGATCG
>JAYVNW010000838.1:0-2420 GCA_043758225.1 Candidatus Kuenenia sp.
TATGTTCCGTTTGGAAGTGGTGTCGTCGGTGTGTACGAGTTCGTTGTCAAAGCAGGCTGGTAGATAATCTTGTTGGTCCCGCCGACCTGATTGACCCACAATTCATAGCGAGGCGAACCAAGATTCGTCCAGGTAAACGTCGGAGTGGTATCAAGAGTTACCGGTGCTGGTGATAAGATTGTGGGACGACCGATTGCAAATGACTTCGGCAGGCTCCAGTCACCCACATTACCGTCTGCATCGTACGCTCGCACCCACCATTTAAACGTACCAAGCCCAAGAGACGTGGTCGTTTCGTAGCTGTTTGATGACACGAACTGGTTTCTGAAAACCGGTGATTTAACTGTAGGCAGCAACTGCGAGACCCAAAGGTCATACCGAGATGTGCCGGGCACGTCTGACCATTTGAAGAACGGAGTAATATCGTACGTGCTTCCGACCGGTGACGTCAGAACGGGCTGAGTAACATTGAAGATGTAAGCGTCACTCGTTGAGGTGCCACTGGCGTTCGTGGCTATGACCGTCACTCTGTACTTGCCCACAGCCAATTTCGTCGTTGGAGTATAGCTGGCCGTGGTCAGATTGCTGACATTGATTATGTCCAGCTGGCCAGTGGAGACGTTGTCAACTCGAATCTGATATTTCGCCGGGCTGGCCTGCCACGTAATCGTCGGTGTCAGATCGCTTGTATATTCAAACGGACGCAGGATCACTGGCTTTGTCGGAATGCCGACAGTGATGATTTTATCCGCAAATCCTTTGTTGCCAAAGTTATCCGTCACAATCAGGCGAACAGTATATGACGTCCGCGAAGGAATGTTGTACGCATGCGTTGTAGTAGAGCCAGTCGCGTCAATTGTGAAATATTGGTACGGATCGTAAGTCGGGTCGGTCGGTGGGATCGTCTGAGTCAGACCCGTTGGATTCCAATCGAAGTCCCATTGCCATGTCACGATGCGTCCAACGGCCGGATTCGGATGAGTCGATGCAGTGCCATTGAAGGTGATAACTTCGTTCAAGCCCGCCGGATTTGGTGTCGCCACAAACAGAGCCACAGGGATGTTTACCTGATATTCGACAGCCCCTTGGTCGATGGAAATGATCCCATCGCCGTTGCCTTCAATCAGACGAGGGTTTCCAATTGCATCAAACTGCCCCAATGGATTCACTGGGTACAAGGTGTTGCTGCCAGCATCAACGCCGCCGCCGTTCAATATCAGAGCGTTATAGCCGACGCCGTTATTGCCAGTTGCATCATACTGCAGAGCAGTGGTGCGATTCGCCAGAGGCGTGGCATCACGTCCAAATTTGTCAGATGTCTGTAAGCCGGCCGAAGTCGCGGTGCTGTGACGGGCGTCCAACACCTGGATAGAATTGTTGCCTCGTGACAGGATCATTCCCAACAGATCTTTGTTTGTGGATCGGTTTGTGACTGGCACGCGAGCATCAGTACTGTTGCGTTCAAGGATTGAATTGGCGAGCTGAGTCGCGAGTGAATCATCGTTGCCAATCCCGCCGCCGCGAGAACCTGCGGCATTATCAGCAACAGTTACGTTAGTCATCCCGGCAAAGGCACCTGACTCATTGAAGACACCGCCGCCACGAGATACTGATTTATTGGCCGATAGTGTCGCGTTCAGGTACGAAGAAGTGCCGGTATTGTTCACTGCACCACCACGTGATCCTGCCACGTTCTGAGCAATGGTGGATCCGGTCACTGTCAGATTGCCGGCAGTAAAGATTCCGCCGCCCTGATTGAAGGCTTCGTTGTTCTTTACATTGACGTTTTTGAGAGTCAGCTTGCCGCCAGCGATTGTCGGCGAACCAGTGACGATGACAGGCCCCTCGTTAAAGATACCGCCACCATCAAATGCCTTTCCACCGGTGATCGTAAGGTCTTCCAGGGTCAGGGAAGCTCCGGGGAAGACATGGAAGACTCTGTCGAGCAGTGCTGCATTAATGATTGTATTTGAAGCACCAGCACCGCGAATTTTCAAGTTTCCTTTGACGTCCAGATCTCCAAATAGACTGTCATCTTCAAAACGACCTGCCCGAGTCAGCATGTATGTGCCCATGCCAAGCACGATCACATCATCTCCTGCGGTGGCGTTACTTTCCATGACCGAAGCACGAAGTGATATCAGATTGCCGCTATCCTTCGCAGTTCCGTCGCCGACAACGGTATCTGGTGTATCCAGTGTTGTTGTGACACCGTTTGCCACCACCCACGTATCTGAAGCATCGGCGGCCAGCAGGCTGGTATCCGTGTCCTTGATTCCCGAAGCTGCTGCAATCAACGATACCACATAGGTACCAGATTCACCCGTGACGGCACCTACATTCAGCGTGTACTGAGCTGCAGTGCCTGGTGTCGCAGTCAGCATACTGGCCGTCAGTGGTACCGCAATTCCATTTCGAGT
>JAYVNW010000839.1:0-9277 GCA_043758225.1 Candidatus Kuenenia sp.
TTATTTCGGCTATCGACGGCAAGAATATCGTCGCGGCAGTGGTTCCTGTTCGTCGAGTGCTCGGCAGCACTGGCACCAGCATTTTGATTCATCTGGTCGCATTGTTGGTGCTGAGTCTGATCATGATCGCGCAGCAAGACACATCGCCTCCACTTGCGATTGAAGGCGACTTCAGCGAACGCATTGGAGATGGCGAGGCGACGTTGGATTTTTCAGAACCAGACTTGCTGGAGATTGAAACGACTCTGCTGAATCTGCCGACAATTACCGAGTTGATTGTGCCGGATTCCGGAGCGGCGGCGGAAGCGAAGGTCGATCTGACGGCAGTTGGGTCCAGCGAAGCGGGTTCAGCAAGTTCCGGACTGCCTACAGCAATAGCGGCGATTGCGTCGGGCATTCGAGGGCGAGTTGAAAAAGCTGGCGGTCGTTCTGGAGAGGTGCAGTTTTCACTTGCATGGCACAGCCTGAATGATGTGGATTTGCATGTCATTGTGCCTTCAGGAGAACACATTTCGTTTTCTCATCGCACTTCCAAATGCAAAGGTAACCTGGATGTCGATATGAACGCCGAGTCGGCCACAAATACCGTGAACAAGGCCTCAGGCGAAAAGGCGTACTCAGAAGAACCAGTTGAAAACGTCCGCTGGCTGGATCGGACCGCCCCATCGGGCCGCTACACGATCCTGATTAACCAATATTGCTGGCGAGAAGGACGGCGACGTGATCCCTTCCAATTGATGGTCAAACTGGGTGAGGAGACTCAAATCGTTGACGGGGAAGTTAGTGCATGGAAGTCGGTTTTGGTTCACCGATTTCAATACATCAAGTCGTCGCTTCCGAAGGCCCGTCGAGAAAAACTTGCGCAGGAACTCACAGCGTTGCAAGAACGAGAAGAGACGCAGGCAACTGATCTTTACGAGGCTGCTTTTGTCATGCCGAAAGACGGCGATCGTGATCGCAAGATGATGAATGTAATCATCCGTTTTCCTCACACGGATGCGTCTATTCTGGCCATGCAGGAATTGACGCCTGTCGACAAGAAATAGTACTCGATCTTATATCGTCTTCGAATTCAGGCATGCAGCGAATGCGAATCGCTCGCTTGGCAGATCAATTGGAGGCCAAGCTGTAATCAAACCGACTCGAATCCCGGGTTTTCACACGATGGCTCCCTGGCAATATGGAGCCCAAAGCAGCGTATCCGTATCGAAAAGAGTGCCATGCTGGCGTGTTTTTTCTCACATGAACTTGGCCGACGGGGCCTGCAAAACCGAACGATAACTGCCAAGATGGCGTCCGCGTCAAAGTTTTGGTCTTTTCCGACACGTGAGTGGCCGTTTCAGAAGATGAATTGTGTCCATTCGGAATTTTCAAATCTGCGACGGCATTCATATCACGTTGTGCAAGCATCAATGGTATAGAACGTGCATTATTCGAATCAGGATTGCTTCCGTTAATTCGTTCAGCATCCGATGTCGATCAAAAAGTTGTCGACTCGAATTTTTCACTAAGACGAATGACTCGCAATCACTTGTGATTTCTCCAGGATGGAGCTCCTCTCAGCGGAGTGCAATTTGACGCATGTCAAATCGCTTTGCAAAACTATTGGGGGTATCCGGCCATGTTACGAAATCTTTGGAAGTCCACATTGCTGTGCGGAGTTGTGATTTGTGGCAACTCGATGGAACACTTAAAAAGTACCGTCCTTGGAGAAGAAGCTCGAACAATCCTCAAGACGGGTGGCGACTACATTCTGACTCAGCATCACGGCGGTGGTGGCGGTCATATGGGAGGTGGCCACATTGGTGGGGGGCATGTTGGCGGTGCCGTGCATAGCGGCGGCGGTGCGATGCATAACGGCGGAATGATGCACAGTGGTGGCGTCATCCACAACGGCGGAATCACACACAATGGTGGAATCCACAACGGCGGCATGATGCACAGTGGCGGCGTCATCCACAACGGCGGAATCACGCACAATGGTGGAATTCACAACGGCAGCATGATGCACAGTGGCGGCGTCATCCACAACGGCGGAATCACGCACAGTGGCGGCGTCATCCACAACGGTGGAATCACGCACAACGGTGGAATCACGCACAACGGTGGAATCACGCACAACGGTGGAATCACGCACAACGGCGGAATCACCCACAATGGTGGCAATATCTATCACAACGGAGTTAATGCGAATCGCGCACCTGTGGGCACTCATCATGCAGCCAACGGAGCGCATTGGGGAAATGGGACCGGGATTCAAATGTCACATGGAAATGTGAATCTTGGATACCACGGGAATAACAGCGGAAATGTCGGTGTGCACCACGCAAGTATTGTCCACCATCAATTCACCGGCAACAACTTCCATCTCAACAACCATCGAGTGAGCCTTGGCAGCAACAATTACCAACCGTCCTACTATCACCACCATCGATATCACGGCTCCTGGAATGGCAACTATGGACACAACGGCGTCGGCGGCTATCGACATGCTGGATACGGTTACGGTCCATACTTTGGAAACGGCAACGGCTGGGGGCTGGGGGCTGGATATGGAAGCAGTTATGGCTACCGCAGATATGGCTATGGATACTCCGGATACTATCCATTCGGATGGGGACTTGGCGGCTGGGGACTTGGTTCTATTTACTACTCCAGCGGCTATCTTGGATATTCAAACCCCTATTACTATGGCTACAACGCGACGTGCTACAACTACGCGCAGCCGATTCCAGTCGCTTACAACACGACTCTAACAGTCGTTCAGAGTTCCCCGGCAACCGTCGTTCAGGGAACGCCTTCAGCGGCCGTTCAGAGCCCGTCGAATTCAGCCGAATTGGTGATGAACAATGCCGTCGGTGCATTCCAACAAAATAGTCTCCAAGCCGCTCTTGATACCATCGACAAAGGCATTACGCAGTATCCGACCGATGCCGTTCTCCACGAGTTCCGTGCGCTGGTGTTGTTTGCAAAAGCTGATTATCAGCAGGCCGCGGCAACGGTTCATTCCGTTCTCGCTGTCGGACCAGGCTGGGACTGGACGACGCTTGCAAGCATGTATACGAGTGTCGATGTTTACACGACTCAGCTTCGAGCTTTGGAGGCATTCACAAAATTGCACCCCGATGATGCTGCGGGACATTTCCTCCTGTCGTATCATTACCTGAGTTGTGGCCACACTGAAGCCGCTGCACGACATCTCAAAACAACCGTCACACTAATGCCAACGGACAAAGTGGCTTCGGATATCCTGCAGATGATCGAAGCTCCTGCCACCGCTACCGATCCTGCGACTCCTCCGGCCTTGCCACCCTTGCCTGTCGAGGGGGCTGCAAATCCGGAAACACTAACACTCAAACCGGAAGACGCACCAGCCGTTGCACCGGTTGATCCCAAGAGCTTAATCGGAACATGGAAGGCCACTCGTCCTGACGGATCATCATTCGCACTTACGATCACAGATGATGCTAAATTCACATGGAACTTTGCTCAGAAAGATCAGCCCGCAACGGAATTCAGCGGCACCTACACAGTCGAAAGCAACGTACTGGCCCTTGAACGAAAAGACGGCGGTGCACTCATTGCTGAAATCACTCCTGGCGCAGCAGGGAAATTCAACTTCCGAATGCTGGGTGCAGATGAATCAGACAAAGGTCTGGACTTTGCAAAATAACAGGCCTTCACGGCCGTGATTGATCGTGTGCAAAGAACTCAGAAACAGATAGCGGACTGAGGCTAAAGCCTCGGTCCTTTTTTTATGGTCAAGTGTTCTACTACGCTATCACAAATTCCGGTTATTCTGCGGCATTTGCCTTGAACCAGATGATTCATATTCAAAGGCACACTACAATGAAATCCTCCTATACTTGAGTTGCGAGACAGCAGCACATCAAAACTGCTCGCAATCCGTTTGCGGAATTCTTCGTTATGAACCGGGTCGTTGAATCTTTCGCCCGAGCAATGTTCTCGCTCATCGTTTTGATGACTTTGTTGTGCACGCGCATTGCGACAGCAGAAGAAGAAGTGCCGAACTTTGAGACGCAGATCGTTCCAATCCTAAAGACGTATTGTTACGAATGTCATGGAGACGGAGCAAAAGAAGGCGATCTGGCGCTGGATCAGTTTTTAGCAGAGGACCTGGCCATCACACGATCCGATTTGTGGTGGAATGTTCTGAAGAATGTTCGATCGCAAGTAATGCCGCCCGTTGGTCATGATCGTCCGTCTGCCAACGAAAAGGAGATGCTCGCAAACTGGATCAAAGTTCGTGCATTTAAGATCGATCCGCAGAGTATCGATCCTGGACGGACAGCTGTAAGGCGACTAAATCGCACAGAATACGGCAACACAGTTTCCGATCTGATGGGAATTCGCTTCGATGCGGCGATCCTGTTTCCTCCTGATGATTCTGGTTTCGGTTTCGACAATGTCGGCGATGCCCTCAGTTTTTCACCACTACTCATGGAAAAATATCTGCACGCTGCGCAACAGATTGTCGATCGAGCTATCCCGAAAGCCACCTGGGTGATGCCAGCCCAGGAGTTCCACGGCCGCGACTTTCGGGACAACGCAGCAAATGTTAACGGCGATGGTCTGTCATCAACGAAGCCGGTCAGTGTAACACGTAAGTTCATGATTGAAACGGCGGGCAAATACAAAGTGGATGTGAGTGTCAAGCTGCATGGATCATTTGAATTTGATGCATCACGTTACAACGTTGTGTTTCGTATCGACGGGCAGGATCGCAGTACGAATGAATATGGCTGGGATGAAAGCAAATTACTGACGTACGAATTCCGGGAAGACTGGCCTGCAGGCGATCATGAATTGTCATTTGAACTGAAGCCGGTCCCAATGGAGGAATCTGTCGAACCGAACACGTCTGGAGAAACGACTTACGCTCGATTTGAAGTGAACTCTGTTCGCATTGAAGGACCGGACGGCTCAACGACGTTGGTGCATCCGCCGAACTACGCACGCTTCTTTCTTCGGGACGAGCCGCCCAAAGATGCAATGGAACGACATCTTTACGCCACAGAGATCCTGAAAAATCTTGCGACTCGCGCTTTTCGCAGTCAAGTGCAACAAACCACCATTGATCGGTTGGTTTCGATCGCGGAACAAGCCGCTGCTGAACCGGGTGCGACGTTTGAGTCTGGAATCGGACAAGCGATGATCGGAGTCCTGGCCTCCCCGCGATTTCTGTTTCGCCTGGAATCACCCGGTAAGGCCGATCCGACAAAACCATTCACAGATGTCGATGAACTTGCCCTTGCTTCGCGACTTTCATTCTTTCTCTGGTCAACAATGCCGGACGACGAGTTGTTCGATCTCGCGGGAAAGAATCAACTACAAAGCCATCTCTCAGCGCAAGTTTCGCGAATGATGAAGGATCGCCGCGCAAATGAGTTCATTCGCAATTTTGTAGGGCAGTGGCTGAGAACTCGAGATGTGACGCAGGTAACGGTTGATCCGATCGCCGTTTTGGGCCATCAGAAAGAATGGGAAGCACTACTTGATCAGTTTCGCAATTTGCGTGGTCGAGGATTTCGTCGCGAATTGACGCCGGAAGAACAGAAGACTCGTGATCGTTTTCGTGAACTGCGTGGCATCGCGGATCAGTTCGATGATGAATTGAAACAGGCGATGCGACGTGAAACGGAGATGTGCGTTGAATATATTGCTCGTGAAAACCTGACCCTCCTGGATCTGCTGGATTGCGACTACACGTTCGTCAATGAAAAGCTGGCAAAGCTCTATGATCTCCCGGATGTCAAAGGCGGCGACATGAGGCGAGTTGATCTGCCCGCAGACAGCGTTCGTGGCGGCGTGCTGAGTCATGCGTCGATGCTGCTGCTGACATCCAATCCAACGCGAACTTCGCCTGTTAAACGAGGGCTTTTCATTCTGGACAATGTCCTCGGCACACCTGCTCCTCCTGCTCCGCCGGGTGTACCTGAACTCGAAGCTGCTGCTGGAAAATTTGCAGATCATGAGCCCACGCTGCGAGAACTGCTGGCAGCTCATCGTGAATCCGCACTGTGTGCTTCATGCCATGCCAGAATGGACCCGTTGGGCCTGGCCCTTGAGAACTTCAATGCTCTCGGAGCCTGGCGGACGGAAGAAAAAGGTGCGCAGATCGACGCGTCTGGTACGCTCATTACTGGTGAATCGTTCAAGGATGTACGCGAACTCAGGCACATTCTTCGGGAACACCACGCCGAAGATTTCTATCGTTGTGTGACACAAAAAATGTTGACATTCGCAATTGGTCGTGGATTAGAACACACTGATGAGGAGACTGTGGATATCATCGTCGGACGCCTGAAAAGCAATGAAGGCAGGTTCAATGAACTCATTGATGGCGTGGTCAACTCCGCGCCGTTTCAGAAGATTCGAAATCCTGAACAAACGAAAAACTGATGTAGTAAGACGGATCTCCAGACCTGTCCAGCACGGGACTGGAGTTCCATTCTGCGTGACTGAAAGCTAAACCATGAATCCTAAATCATCAACTCGTCGCGGTTTTCTGCGAGGCATGGGTGTTTCGATTGCCCTGCCTGCATTGACGTCGCTGCAGCCACGCACGCTATACGGCGCATCTGCAGGCGAAGCAGCAGGTATGGCAACGACAATCACCGGCGCTCCTTTGCGAATGGCATTCCTGTCCATTCCCAATGGAGTGCAACAGGACCATTGGTTTCCAACGGCCGACTTTGCGCTGAACGAAGCCATGAAGCCGCTTGAATCGCTGAAACCGCACTTTCAGGTCATCGGCGGACTCGACCACGAAAACGCCACCGCTGGCCGCGACGGTGCCGGTGACCATGCTCGCGCGAGTGCCACATTTCTCACGGGTGCCCGAGCTCGCAAAACGGCGGGTAATGATATTCATGTCGGTATCTCGGTCGATCAGGTCGCTGCGCAAGCGGCTCGAAATCTCACTCGATTTCCATCACTCGAATTGTCGTCCGACCTGATCCGCAATTCCGGTGGCTGTGATTCCGGTTATGCCTGTGCGTATCAATACAATCTCGCATGGAGTTCCGCGACGACGCCCGTAACACCGGAAGCCAATCCTCGCCACGCGTTCGAGCGTCTATTCGGAGCTGGCGACAGCGCCGAACGCCGCAGAAATTTTGCACTGCGACAACAGACTCAACGCAGTGTGCTGGATTTCGTGATGGAAGAAGCCTCGGAAGTGCAGCGTTCACTGGCAATCACGGACCGACAGAAATTCGACGAGTATCTGACTGTGGTCCGCGAACTCGAACTGCGACTGAAAGCAGCGGAATCACATCAGGAGATTCCGGAAGTTGATCAGGCAACTCCCGCTGGAATTCCGGGCGACTTCGGTCAGTACATGGACCTGATGTTCGACACGCTGTTGCTGGCATTCCAGACCGATATGACTCGTATTGCCACTCTGCTGCTGGCATATGACGGCAGCAACCGCATCTTCCCGCAGATCGGCGTTCGCGAGGGGCATCACTATTTGACTCATCACCAGCGCGAAGCCGACCTGGCAAAGAAAGTCGCGGCCATCGATCAGTTCTACATCAGTCGCTTTGCCAGATTCCTCGAACGCATGGAAACGACAAAAGACGTTGATGGCAATTCATTGCTGCACAACTCCATGATTGTCTACGGCGGAGCCATCGCCGACGGCAATCGCCATTCGCACGATAACCTTCCGGTCATCCTTGCCGGCCATGCTGGCGGAGCGATCCAAACCGGCCGATATCTGAAAGTCGATTCGCAACCAATGTCGAATCTGTATGTCAGTATGTTGAATCATTATGGCGTCAAGACCGACAAGTTTGGTGATTCAACGAAGCGGCTGGCCGAGTTTTAAACGATTGAACTTGGCACAGGCTTGCAGACTGGCGATACGTCCAATACAGGCAGGCTGGGAGCCTGTCCCACGTCAGATCACTCACAGATTCTTGAAATTCTGCGAAGAGCCGAATCGTTCACGCACCGTGGCTGCACGCTCGGTGATGACAAGAACGGCGATTCGTGTTTCCCGAAACAGCAGTATCGACCCATACACCAGCGCGGCGACGGCCACCAACCCAGCGGCAACACCTGCAAGTTCCAGCGGAAACACGACTGCTAAAAGTTTGATCGGTGCCACAACCGCACCCAACAGCGACACGAATGCTGCGAATGCAAATGCTCCGAGAGCCACATAGAAACTTCGCAGTGACCGCAGCAACAATAACGTGCGTTCCTCTGCTGCCGTGAGTTCTTTTAGACGTCGCTGGGCCTCGATCGTAGAAAGATCCTCCGTCCCCTCCAACTGCTTCGACAATTCCCGAGCCCGGTCTGCTCCGCGAGCCAGACGATTACTGGTGCTCATGATCAATACCGACGACGCATTCGTGAGAATGGCAGGTGCCACGATCAACGAGAGTACAGCAAACGGATTCGTGTCCATTCTTAAATGATCTACCGGAATGGAAGGAAGAGAAGATCTGACAAAGTAAACGTCGCTCTCTCTGAATGACCCGAGCCACTATCGCGACCCTTTGGCATTCGTCACTCGGAGAGTGACGGCTACTTGAATCGCAAACAATTCCCATTGGGATGCGCCCTGCAGCACGCTTCAACTATATTCGACGTTCTTCGATGCGAAGCGACGATGTGTTCTCTTCCACTTCGTCGTCCTCTTCTTCATCGAATATGACACCATCATCGTCGTCATCGCCATCAAATGACAGTTCGTCAAAATCATGGCCCGACAGCATTGTCCGCCGTGGATCAATTCCCATCATAAAGTGGAATCCATCGACACCGCACACGGCTGTGAGCTTTGCGATGATCATCTGGCATTCTGCTGGCGACTGAAACGGCCCGGACATGAAGAATGGCTTGCCATCTCTGCCCATTTCATACAACGTTGTCGCCTTTTCCGGATCAATGTCACCCAGGATCATGCGAGCCGCACGAAAATCAGCGTGTGGCTTAATCCCGATTTTCTCCGCATAGGCGACAGCATCTTCCACCACACGTCTGGCAGAAGGCGGATCAAGCGCCTTCAGAATTCGACCTTTGGCACGCACGTCTTCTTTGAAATCGTTGTACTGCGAAACAGACAAGATCTTGGCGAAGCAGTTTTTCACTCCCATGCAGTAACTATCGATCAGAAACAGGCCAAACGCAATTTCGCCAGACGCAGACTTTCGGGAGATCACGACTTCTACGAGCCCACCGCCTCCGTGTTCGGCAGTCACCAAACATTCATGCACTGGAGCGTTCGCCCGCATGGTCAACT
>JAYVNW010000840.1:0-1770 GCA_043758225.1 Candidatus Kuenenia sp.
CGTCCGCTTTTGACGAACCTGCCCAACCCGTTACAGTCGATGAACCGATGATTGCAATGGCGGAGCCCTCAAAATCACAGGAGAACTTTTTTTCGAATCAAGACGCCGGGCAATCAAAAACTTTAGCGTCAGCAAATGTTGTTGAACCAGTTGTCGAACTCGACAATTCGTTCATGTCATTGGACTCCGCGTCCGACGCGTCGATTGAAACTCCTGTCATTCAATCCCTTGAAGTTAAAGAGCATTCCCCAGTTGCGGCCAGCGTAGCGGATAACTCATTCGATCTTTCAGTTCCGGAACCTGCCTTTGAGCCTGTTGACTCAGTGAACAACTCAGCCGAGGAACCGGTATTGCTGGCACTGGCGGAACCTCAAAAAGGGAATGAATTTGGCGATAGGTTTCTTCTGGATGACAGCACACACAAATCTCCGAAGCCTGCTGTTGAAGAGCCTGTCGGGTTTCCTGCTTTTCCGAACACAGAAGCTGAATCGCGGACAGTTGCCAGTCAGAAAAAACACGCGTCAGAATCACGCGGATTCAACGCGGTAAAGAATCCCAGCGGCAGAAAAGATGGTAACACGATTCGGACGGCCGCCGGATCAGGCTCGGACGGAAAGTTCAGTCTGGCGGCATTCAATTATCAGAATGGTGCAGCCCAGGCCGCGCCGGACGATGGCTCGACATTCAATTCTGTCGTGGTTCAAGACGGCGACAACTACACGAAAATTTCGAAACGAGTTTATGGATCGGTAAAATATTTCTCCGCGTTGGCGGTATTTAATCAGCACAGAATTCCAGAGCCAAAGAACATGCGGTCCGGTATGGTGGTGCTGGTGCCTGAAAAGAAAGTTCTGGAAGAACGATTCCCCGAACTTTTTGTTGATTCACAGCCCAGGGTCGCGGAAGTTTCCGAGTTTTTTCTGCTGGAAGATGGCTCGCCGGCCTATCGTGTTGGTGAAAGCGAAACAATTTCGCAGATCTCTGAACGCTTCCTTGGCAGGTCTTCTCGCTGGATTGAGATTTATCGGCTTAATCAATCTGTCCTGAAAGATCCGAACAAACTGAAAGCCGGATTGATTCTCGCGCTTCCTGCCGATGCCGCTGAGGTGAATGTGGTGCAGTAGCCAGATGGTGTTCGATGCAACTGATATTGCGTTTGCTGTAAACGAGGTCAGTTGTGTACTTCCGATTTGCTTCCGGACTAATGCTCGTCGTCCTTGTTTCTATGGCCGGAGTCTGGCTGGAGAAGCAAACACTTGAGATGCGCCGCTCGGTAAGCGTGCAATACTACCAGACCGACGTGCTACTCGATTTGCTGGTACGGCTGCGTTTGGAGACTCAGCAACTGACCGGGCCGGCCCAAATGGCAGCGATGCAGGATGTCGAGCAACGCAAACCAGCGAAGCCGACTGCAAGCACGCAACGCCACATTAGCCGAGTTGCTGAGAGAAACGAAGTTGCACCCAAAGCGTCTGAATCATCTGGCCAGCGATTGCCGTTGTTGAGATTTCAGAATCCCTTCAATCCTGAAGGGATCGATTGATGAACGCCTCAGATGAAGATCAAGATTCCGTTGATGAGATGGAAGAACCAGCGGCGAGCCGGGGGTGTAAAGCCTATGATTCTGACGATGATGATGTTGAAGATATTGGCACAAATCAGGGGATTGACATCCCCCGCTCGCCACGGAGGGATCGGTCGTGGCGATTCTCTTTGATTTCAGTGTTCATCGTCCTCGGCTGGGCGGTGCTTGTGACTCGGCTGATTCAA
>JAYVNW010000841.1:0-3705 GCA_043758225.1 Candidatus Kuenenia sp.
TTCGAGCCCTGGTCGGGTTATTTTAATATAAGCGTGCCAGAACGCACCACGACAAAAGCCCGAGCAACGGCGTGGGCTTTTTCGTGGAATTGCAGTAAAGAAGTGGACCCTGTGACAGTTTGACTGAGCTACGCGCTGATCATCGCAAACTTGTGCATTTCCGGCGCTAAATCAATCGCCATCCAATTGATGGCCATTCGATTGTCTGTTGAGGACGGACGCAAGGTCTCTGTTTCCGGAATTCAGGGGCGGTAACAATGATCAATTCGTCAAGAGGCTCACTGTGGCGGCCTGCTGTTTCGACAATCACATTCCTGATCCGGCGGCATCGTTAAGTTTGGTGATGCCGGCAAGTTGTTGATCGATGGCTCGCTGAGTTAGTTTCTGAAAGTCGCCATCCATAAGAGAATCCGACAGTGCGCCGGGACGACCGTCCTGGACTCGATCCAGTTCGCCCGCGAGTCGTTGCATCCATTCGGGTGGTTCAATTCCTGATCCAATTCGTTTACCCATGAAATCGGCGATTTCTGTTCGCAGGGAAGCAAAATTTACTTCGACTTCCGCCCGACTTAATCCGGGAGTTCCTGGACACGAACGTGATACCAACGCGGCCATGCGATTTTGAGCAAGCGCACCGATGATACGCTCGCCGACATGATCGTGTAATGCAGGTAATCGGACTCCGTATTCGGCTTCGAGTTGTTCCAACTCTTCCACGAAAGAATTCGCAATTCCACGTGATTCGTCGCTTACAAATTCTTCGACACCAGCTGCCAATTCCAGATCGCCGCTGCGTACCATGGATTCATGAGCGACTTGCCAGGGAATCGTGTTCCATTCAAACCGATCGTAAAGTGCCTCAAGCCGCAGGAAATCAAGCAGGCAATAGAGTCGATTGCCGTAATCCGAGTGCGTCGTTGTGGTGTTGTATTCCAGAAAGCGGTCGAAGTTATCCACAACACATTCGTAGACAAATTCTGCAAGTTCCGCTGCGTCTTCGCGTTCGATCACACCGGATTCAAAATCTTCGAGCAGCTTTATATTTTGTGTCAGAGCGACCGTTTCCTGCAGTTCGTCGAACATCGATTCTGCACCGTGATGCAGGATGGCGCGAGCATTGCCCAGTGTCAGCATCCGAGTGTGGAATAAATCATCGCCGTACTTTTCGATGTACTCCTTCACTTCATTTGCGAATTCGTCATCGTGCAGATCTTCGACAATTGACAATCGCATGGAGCCGCTATGCCGTGTCCACAAATCAGAATAGGAATCCAGCAGTCTTTGGATCCTCTTCAGTAACGATTGGACACGACGCACGCCTTCGGATTTCCAGCGACTGGCGGAATTCAAAATGCATTCCACCGAGCTGCTGAGCCCAATCCGGAACAGGCGATCAAATTCAGTTACCGCCTGTCCTGACGGTCGCAGTGTACGTTCCATCTGCAGCGAAGTTTGCAGCAGTTCAAATGTTTCTTCCAGCATGCCAAGCCGTGGCAACTGACTGAGTAGGACTCGAATGACGGACTGCAGCATTCTGGCTTTCAGAATGGCCGCTGGCTGACCACCGTTTTCGAATGGCACATAGAGCAGTGGTCGCCGTTTAAGTTCTTTACAAAGTCCCGGAAAACATTTCTGCGCGGCTGAAACGTCCTGTGCGAACACGGCAGTAAACATGCGTGACAATTGGCGATCGAGTGATGAATCTTTATCGTTGCCGCCCGTTGGTTCTTCGGCAGTCACAGCACCAATCAGGCGTTCGGCCATCAGAAATTCAACGGTGGTTGACAGTGCGTTTTGCATGAGCAGCAGGCGACACTGCATCTGAATGTCGTATTCGATATTTCCTTCCAGACCAGATCCATGGACGGAGATTTCGTAGTCACGAACTTCGCGGACCAGTTCACTGAGGCCATTCAGGCGACTGCGAATCGATGCGAGCCATTCTCGCAAATGTTCCTTCTGATCTTCGGCTGCTGCAGACGCAGCAGATTCCCGTGGTGAGGCAGCAGATGTTGCAGCGGAACGCGACACCCAAACTGCTGCGATGCCCCAGAGTGATCCGACCGTGTGCAGGAACTTTAGACGCGGTTCAATCTGACGGTAGAGGATTTCGAATTCTGTTGTGCCGGGGCCAGCACTGCTGTCCATGGTGTCTGACGCATTGCCGTCGTCCGTCGAGTCTTTAAAGGTGACATCTTCCCAAGCGGCGTCAAACAGATTGTCTTCGGATTCTTCGGCGTCGAATAGATGTTCCAGGTCCAGATCATCGCGTTTTTCTTTGCCGCCTTTGAGCCCTTTTTTGTGAAGTTCTGCGAACTCACCCAGACTTGGAATTTCCCAGGAGATTCCCGCGTTGGCTTCCATAAACGCAAACAGCCGCCGCAGATTGTTCCAGCGTTTCTCGGGTTCGGGCTGATCACAAATGCACTGCAGCAAGCGATGCAGCAAACGATGAATTGAATGCGGGCCATTCTCAAGAGGCACGGTTTCTGATCGGCTGAGCCACTGCATCAGCAAACCCATTGCGGCGACATGGTCCTTGCGATCCAGCAACGCCGTGACGACCTGAGCGAAACTGCTTGTCGCATCGAAATCTTCGACGTGCTGACGCCAGAAGGAGATGTCACCCGCAGATTCACCAGCTGTTCGCCATTCTGCGAGGACTCGTGCCACCTGCGTTGCGGCTTCGACAGATTTCATCCCTTCGACATGTGTCAGATCGTTCACAGTGGTCGTGGCGTAGCGATCCCATTCCTCCGCAAGTTTACGAAAGTCTTTCAGCACAGAGTCGTGCAGATCCTTGCGGCCTGCCGCTGCCGCTTCGCTCATTGCCAGAGTGCAGGCATCGAAAATCTGCCCCATGATGTCCAGCAGAACTTCTACGCGTGAATCCGGAATGGAATCTTCACGTGTGAAGAAAAGCGGAAACAGTCCCTGAAAACCGAGGATGTTCCAGGGATCGACAAGGCCGCCACATTGGATACCCCGATGCAGCAGATCTGTGACTTCTGTCAGCAGACGCCGCGCGGTGTCCAGTTCGCCGCTGCGGACGAGACGAGGAACCATCACCAGTCTTGACTGAATCTCCGATTCAAACCGAGCGCTCAGGCACGGGATGACGGATGCCTCTTCGCAGCTGGCTTCTTCGAAACCCATTCGGGCGAACATCCACGACAGGTGACGATGCTGCACCTGGTCCGCACCATATTTCGACAGATACATGTTCAGTTCATGTCGCACATGACCAAATGGCTGGCGTGATTCGTTGGCAAGTTTTTTAAGTCGCTTTGCGCGTTCACCTTTTGCGGTATCAAGCAGACGCTGATAGAAGTTGTCACGCTGACGTGCGACGATCGGAAGCAGCGATGTGAGTGAAACACTGGAGTCGTAAGTCTGCGGACCGGAGCCGCTGATCGCTGACGCCATCAGGATCGTGCCCGCCAGTACTGCCGATGCATCGAACAATCGCTCCGGATCGGCCGTCTCGCTGTTTTGATGAATCCAATCGATCAGCGAATCGATTATCAGCCTTCGCACGATGAATCGACGATAAAATCCCTTTGTATCAATTTCGTCCGGATCCCATTCGCCAAAGACATAGTTTGTACGCTTGTTGACCGGATGCAGATGATCGTGCGATCGCATGTCCAGACTAAGTTCCGTCATGCGCTCGATCGAAAAATGAGATGAGCTGACGAGCTCACC
>JAYVNW010000842.1:0-2134 GCA_043758225.1 Candidatus Kuenenia sp.
TGAGTACGTCTTGCTGCAAAAGCTGGCCGAACAACCTCGCTTGCCAATCATTGGGCTGGGAACCAACGAGGACAGTGAATCGGCAGACTATTTGCATCAACTCGGTGTGCGGCATCTGCTGACCGACCCGGTGCGTCCCAGCGCTCTGTTCAACGCGCTGACGTCGGTCCTGTCGGTGTCAGTTCCTCCGTTGACCGCCGACAAGGAGCAGGCCAAGGATTCCCGTGAGCCATCGGCACCGATCACGGGCCACATCCTGGTTGCCGAAGATAATCGCATCAACCAGATGTACGTTGTGGAACTGCTAAAACACTGTGGCTGCACCTGCGACGTCGCCAGCAACGGCGACGAGGCACTGACGGCGATGCAAGAAAAGTCCTACGACTTGGTGCTGATGGACTGCCAAATGCCGGAGATGGACGGCTTCACCGCCTGTCGCGAAATCCGGCGCCGCGAAGCCGCTGACGGCGCCTCTCGCCACATCCCCATTATTGCCCTGACCGCCAACGCGCTCAAAGGCGACCGCGAACGCTGTCTCGGCGCCGGCATGGACGACTACCTGAGTAAGCCCATCGAAGGCTACCGAATGCAAGAAATGCTGCAGAAATACCTCAGACCGGCGCAGACACCGCCGTCGTCCGGAGAGGCCAATTGACGCCGGGGCAGTTTTGGTTGCCGAGTATCGACCTCCCGGCTGAGTGATGGATCGTCGCCTCCGGCAATTCCCCCCAACAGGCTCCCTTGTCGTCACCAAAAGGTACATCGTCGAATTGGCGCCATTTGATCTCGCAGTTTCGGCCGATCCACTCCAGACAACTTATTTTAACGGCCTCCTACAGAACGAGGGTTGGATCATTTGATGTGAACACAACAGGCTGTTTTGAAACACCAAGGTACTTGCGAAGCACGTCCTGTAATTGATTGCCGTCAGTCGGTTTGCTGAGATAGTCATCCATTCCAGCATCAAGACATCGTTCTCGATCACCCCTGAGCGCGTTGGCGGTCAGGGCAATAATCGGAATACGGTTCGTCGAATAGCGGCCATTTTTCTGCCGTTCACGGATTTCGCGGGTGGCAGTCAGGCCATCCATTTCTGGCATCTGACAATCCATTAACACCACGTCGTAGGATTTATCTTGCAGCGCGGCCAATGCCAGATTCCCATTCGCGACCAGATCGCAGGTGCAGCCGAAATGCTTCAACAGTTCGGAGATAAATAACTGGTTCATGTGATTGTCCTCGACGACAAGTATGTGACCTGCCAACAAATCCGAATTATCTTTCATCGGCAGTAGACGCTTCTGAGTTGTCGTTGTGCCATTCTGTTCGATGGACAAGTCGAGTGGAACGTCAATCGAGAAAGTAGAGCCCTCACCGATTTGGCTTTGGACTCCAATTGTGCCTCCCATCAGTTCGACGAGGTTTTTGCAAATGGACAGTCCCAATCCGTTACCGCCAAAACGTCGGGAAAAACTAGTTTCCAACTGACGGAATGAAGTGAACAACCGGCATTGCTGCTCTGGGGAAATGCCGATGCCGGTATCGTTGACGGTAAATCGCAGGGCCACCCGGTTTCCATCCACGTGGTGGCAATGGACGTTCAACGTCACAACGCCGGATTCAGTAAATTTTATTGCATTTTCGAGCAGGTTGAGCAGAATCTGTTTCAATCGAAATTGATCACACCGTGCGGTAACACGAGCATCGGGATGAACATGAACGGCCAGAGACAGACCTTTCCGTTCTGCCCGATGACTCAATGTTGTGATGACTTCATCGACCATCTTTCCGATCGGAACGTCCGCCAAAACAAGCTTCAACTCACCGGCATCAAGGTGGGCCACATCCAGCAGTTTGTCGATCAGTTGAACCAAGTGACGTCCACTGACCTCACCGGAATTCACCAGATGCTGTTGCCGGACACTCAGTTCAGTTCCAAGAAGTAGTTGATTCATACCGAGAATGCCGTTCAGCGGTGTTCGCAGTTCATGGCTCATATTCGCAAGCAGTGTGGTTTTTGCCTTGTTTGCAAATTCGGCTTCCGCTTGATTTCTGCCGACATTCCGAGTTGCACGTCGAGCCTCAAAGATCGACAAGATCAGAAACACGTCTTCAAAAACCACCCAGCCAGCAT
>JAYVNW010000843.1:0-2362 GCA_043758225.1 Candidatus Kuenenia sp.
CCCGGTGCGGCTTCGCGCTGCGGCTGCTCAACTGATATCGCTGGGGCCATACCTTGGAGAACCTCATTTGGTATCTCTCGCCGCGTTGCTGACGAGTCGTACGCCGCCGGAACTTCAATCTGCTGCGATTACTGCAATGCGAAAGGACGGCCGTGTTGAAGTGGCGAATGTTGTTCTTGCCGATTGGGCAACTCGCGAACCGCGACTTCGAAAAGAAATCATTGCGTTGTTATTGAGTCGTCCGCAGTGGGCCGAGCGATTGCTCGCAGCGATTGCGGATGGCACAATGTCGTCAGGCGAATTGGAGTTGCCGCAGCAACAACAATTGCTTGATCATGCTCAAGAATCGATTCGCTCAGCAGCGGCTGATACTTTCAAGAGACGAACATCGGCCGATCGCCAGCAAATCATCAATCGTTACACGGCCGCCGTGACGAACAACGGTGATGCAGGGAAAGGGCGGGTGGCGTTTCAAAAACACTGCTCATCGTGTCACCGACTTCAGGATATCGGCCACATCGTCGGTCCCGACATTGCCGCATTCAGCGGCAAGCCGCTGCAGTCGCTGCTGATCGCGATGTTCGATCCGAATCACGCTGTCGATCCACGTTATCAAGCCTATGCCGTGGCGTTGAGAGATGGCCGCAGCGTTTCTGGACTGATCACCGAAGAAAACGCTTCCAGCCTGACTTTGCTCGGCCCTGAAGGAAAACGTGAATCCGTGCTCCGCAGTGAGATTGATGAAATACGCAGCACGGGTAAGTCGCTGATGCCGGAAGGTTTTGAGCAGAAGGCCACAACAGGCGACATCAATGATCTCTGGGCGTTTTTCAGGACGCTGCAATTGCCTCCCAAGTCGCTGCCCGGAAACACTCCGTCTGTTGTCGAAATTCCAGCCGCAGGAAACGTCACCTTGCTGGCGGCACAATCGGAAATCTATGGCGGTGACATCACGTTTGAAACGCCTTTTCAGAACATCGGATATTGGCATCACAAAGATGACCACGTCCGCTGGCGCATCCATTCTTCGACGGCTCGAAATGTTCAAATCTGGGCCGAATGGTCCTGCGATGACAGTGCGGCAGGGAATCCGTTCCATCTGGATGGAACGGAGCCTGCTCTCAAAGGAACGGTCGGAACGACGGGCGGCTGGGATCGCTATCAACTCGTCCGACTTGGAAACGTTTTGATCCGCGATGGGGAGTCTGAAATCGTCCTGCGTCCGGAAGATAATCCAAAGACTGCTCTGGCCGATTTGCGTGCACTACATGTCGTGGCGATCGGCGGTGTGCCACTAGCCACGGGCATGGTGCAGACCAGAAAAGACATTTCCAAATCGCCGGAAACACCGGCAGCGATTGCTGCGTTTCTGATCGACGATGCGAACTCCAGTGTTGATCGTGAAAGGCTGATTGCGGCACATCTGGACAAGGCCGCCGAGATTATTCCATTGATGACAAATGGCTTGCCTGAGGAAAATGGCAGAAAAGAAGAATATCGCCGCATTCCATGGATCTGGCGAGTAGCGATTTCTGTCGGAAAGTCCGCGAACATCGATCAAAACCGCAGCGTATTGAAAGCATCGCTTCCCGATGCTGGACAGCGACTTGAACATTGGCAAGCGGTTGTCATCGGCGGCGGCCTGATCAATGGAATCGGTTTGTCCGGTAAGTGGCCACTGGACGAATTCGTCAGGATCATCGGCGAAGATGCGACGTTGAAGGCATCATGGCAGAACGCGCTGACCCTTTCTTCGGTGATGGCAGACGATGAGACGGTTTCCACGGGAACTCGCTACGACGCTCTCCGCATCGTCGCAATGAACGACTCGGAGATCAGTCTGCCGCATCTCGATCGATACCTTCAAAAAGGTACTCACGAAGCACTTCAAATGGGTGCGATCAGCGGCATTTCAGATGTGCAGGATGACGCCGTCGCTGCGCTGCTGATCTCGGGATACGTTCATTTTTCGGAGGCAAACCGCAAACTGGCGATCGATGCGTTGTTGAAAAACGAAGCTCGATGTCTTGAAACGCTTAACGCCATCGCCAGTAAAAAGCTGCCGCCCGAACTCCGAAAGAACGAACTTGTAGAGGAGTTACGGAAGCATGACTCTGCGGCCGTGCAACAACGTACGGCAGAAGTTTTGGGACGATGAATGCAGCTGTTCGACTATTCCTTAGATAATGTGCCTGTCTGGCTCGCATGTGTGCACCGCAACGTGCTTCACAGCAGCAGGTCCAGTTTGCGATGTTATGAGCGTCCCGTTTCAAACGTGAATTCACGGAAAGCCCAGTCAGATCTATCAATCCTTTGCGCTCGAACGGCCTGGGCGATAGCCCTTGCCTGGTGTATTTCGAGA
>JAYVNW010000844.1:0-2854 GCA_043758225.1 Candidatus Kuenenia sp.
TCCGAAGAGCAAAGGTAATGTCTCAGAGTTCGATGGCAAGAACCCGAGCCGTACGAGTAAAAAGGGTAAAGCTCGCGGATGGGGAAAGTTGAACGATGATCTCGATTCGGACGTCAGTGACGCTGGAAAAGAAGTCCTTGACAAGGAATACGCAGAACTTATACGTCGCTACCGTCGCGATCTTGCTCGCGCCGGACAAAAATCAGAAAAGAAACCCGATCCCGTGAAACCGTAAGTATCGCTCGATAAATAACTCGCCGAGATGATGTGAGCGGCAAGACGCGAGTCGCGAGCAGAACTATGGTCTCGGCAGAAAAAGAGAGCCCGAAAAATAGCGACAAAAGACGCTAAGGAAATGCAGGTGATGCTCGTACCAGGCACATCATTTCGCGCAGGGCTGCAATTCGATTATTCTGTTACCGGCTCCTCCGTCCTTTCTGCCTCTCACGAAAGTCGCAACATGAAACTCTCGTCGTTCGCCAAGCTGATTTCCTGTGTGCTGTTAATGTCTGCTGCCGTTTCGTTTCCCAGCGCGAATGCCGAAGACAAAGTCGAACTTAAGAAGGGCGACTCTACTCTGGACATCACCATCAATGGACAACCTTTTACGACCTACAACTTTTCGCATGAATTGCCAAAGCCGTTTTTGATGCCCGTGCGGACGCCGTCAGGTGTGGTTGTGAATCGAATTCTTAACGACGCCTCAGACGCTGATCACCCGCATCACAAAGGTGTGTGGAATTCCGTCGATGAAGTCAATGGCATCAAGTTCTGGAAAGAAGACGGTCCAATTCGAAATACGTCCTTGAAAATCATTCAGTCTGGTGGGCCTGTGGGAATTTTCGAAGCAATTAACCAGTGGCAGCATCCGGAAACGAAAGTTCCTCAAATCACTGAGACAGCAACCATCACAATTCATGCGAATCGCCTTCTGGTTTACGACATGACATTCACTGCATCGGATGTGGATGCTGTGTTTGAAGATACCAAAGAAGGCATGTTTGGCATTCGAGTGGCACCTTCGATGAAAGAAAAGAACGGCGGCCACATCGTAGCCAGTGATGGTTCTGAATCATCAAAGAACTGCTGGGGTAAGCCGTTTCCATGGATCGATTATTTTGGCACTGTTGACGGCAAAACTGTTGGCGTCACCATCATGGATCATCCGGGCAACTTTCGTCCTTCGCGATACCATGTTCGTGACTACGGTTTGTTTTCGATCAGTCCGTTTGGCAACAAGTCCTACACAAATGGCACCGAAGAAGCGGCTCCCGTGCATCTGAAGAAAGGCGAATCGCTGCGACTTCGATATGGCATGTATTTCCATGACGGCGACACCAAGGACGGCAATGTCGCCGCAGCCTGGGACCAGTTCGTCAAGTAATTGCCCCGAAGCAATATGCGGGTTTACAAAATGCAGGATGAACTTCCAGTCCGTCATTTTTCGGACGGACTGGAAGTCCATCCTACGGCGAATTACAGAAATTATTTCAGGACAAATCCGAAGCAGGGCGCGTGAATCCAAAATTTATCGTCGCTGGCCGCCGAGAAAACCTACGCCTTCAGCGAGGTCTCGGCGGAATCGCGACGATCGCTCCAGCAGATCTGCCAAGCGATGGTCGTCGTCGATAACGCTTTGGCAGATGTGATCGACGGATGGAAACAGGCCTTCTGAAATGCGGGTCTCCACCATCGCTTGCGCAAGTTTATGGATTCTTGAAGACAGACCGCGTCGTAAACGCCACGTGTAGCTGAGAACAAGAATCCCCGACCATAAAACCAAAAAAATGGTGGCTGGGATGTAGAAATCCACTGTCAGCAACGGCTCGCTGTGTGAAGACATCCCGACAATCGGTGCCAGAAACGAGCTCCAGAAAAAATTGTGTCCGATGCGACCGATTAGAAATATCACGTACATCAGCAACAGCATTTCGTAACGATATCGCGTCATCGCTGAGCAGTTCTGTTCTGCCAGCAGTTCAATTAATTCATCAATGCCTCGCCGCGCGTCGCCCAGGAACTGGCTTTCAACAGTCGCAGCGCGGCGACGCAGCTGACTCAAATCGCGGCGATCATTGAATTCAGCAGAATCAATGCCAGCAGTATGCACATAGCCGGAAACGACCATCCGCGATTCCTGCAAGTGCTGATCGGTAATACCGAAAGACGCCAATCGCTCCAGTGACGTCTCTGCTTCCTGTTCCTCAGCCCGCGACTTCAGCCACCTTGCGCCCTGCACTGCGCCAATTAACGCCATTTGAGCGGATGATCTGGCACGAAAGAAGCTGAATGAAGCAATGAAAGCTCCAAGGCCGTTGTATAACCGCAGCACTGCGGAAAACGGGCTGAATCCCCAGATGTTCGTGACAGCACTCAGTAACCGTCGCTCCCACAGGTTTCGATTCACGAGCAATTCATCACGCAGCTGATTCGTCAGCGTGTCACGAAGTTTCATTCGCTGTTGATCCAGAACCTCCTGCAGCTTTCGCACGTGCGGCAGTTCCTGATCGTAGTCTCGGCGACACACTGTCAAGGCTTCTTCCAGAAGGTCGATCAGGTTTGCGCGACGAATGGCGACTCGCCGCGACGTCCCCAGCTGATTCGTCAACAGTTCCTGCAATCGGCCAAAATCTCCCGACGGACGATGCCCTTGAGATTGTTCGGTGAAAGCTCGTCGCGAATCCACGAAGAACATATCCGGAACCTGAAACGAAGGAGACAGGCTTTTTCGCCAGTCCTCGCGAATGTCTGAGTCCTGTTCCGAGTGAGTCTGCACGAAAACCAGGCGACACCCTGACGCGGCATCCGCCAGTTCTTCCGCAATCCTTGCACTGCGATATTTTTGCTGAGTCGA
>JAYVNW010000845.1:0-2395 GCA_043758225.1 Candidatus Kuenenia sp.
CACCGACGTCCATCAGAATCGACGTAACGGGTAATTGATGGTTGAAACAAACGAGCCATGAGAAGTTCCTTTCGAGATTTAAATTACACACGAGAAATCAGAAAGTGGATCGGGATCTCATGAGATCTCTTCCAGTTTCAGTGTGGAGAATGTCGTCCGGTTCGGGCAGCCATGGGCGACCCATAGCCGGAGGTCGTCCAATCTCCATCGAACGCAGCCTCTTGAGAGATGGATTGGCTGAGGTGTTCTTCCGGCCGCGTTCATCCGGTCCCATGTAGCGACGCTTACCGCAGCGATCGCCGCAGCCTGTTTGAGATCAACCATCAGAACTTCTGTGGGCAAACGTGATGCAGTGAATTCGGAATCTCGCAGTCGCTTCATGGCTGTACTCCTTTATTTTCAGAACCAACATCCGCTGGGGAATCTCCGACTGTTTTTGAATCCCTCTCACAGCCATTGGCTATCCATTTGACAATTTCTTCGGCGCGCCAGCGAATCGATCCGCCGATCCGCAATGGCCCGGGGAGTT
Source organism: Candidatus Kuenenia sp. (assembly GCA_043758225.1). GTDB lineage: Bacteria > Planctomycetota > Planctomycetia > Planctomycetales > Planctomycetaceae > SXXK01. Next base: position 530 of record JAYVNW010000845.1, read on the forward strand.
GCCGGTTTCGAACCAGTCGCCAGATGGAACGAGGGCTAAGCTTCAGAATTCGAGCGAGGTCACGAATCGTGAGCAGTTTCGGAATAGCTGCGGCACCGTGATCTGGTGTTGCAGCTTGATGAGCCGGGCTTGCCGAGATCGAATTCGGCGGCTGATCGTCAAATGGCAAGAGATTCATCGTTGGGCACTCCGCTCGCAGTCACAGGTCCAGGTCGTCGGTATTAAGTCGTTCATCGGGGGCCGGATCAGCAGGATCAATTTCACGATTCTGCGACGGCTGCGGCCGATTCTTTCGAGACAACGGAGGAGCAAATCGCAGCTCGTCCTCTGGAGTCCATGGCATCACGAGTTGAGCGAAGGGATCACGCGGCACGAAGTCCGGAACATTTTCGGCGGGCGACAGCACCATCCCAAACAATTCGTCAGGTGCCAGGTGGTCCCAGCACGGATGTGCTGACCGCGTCGTGAACATGCCAGTCAGGCCATTGGTTGCATCGCACGGATCAAGCGACATAAACTCGGACGGCAGTACAGCGCGACGCACGACCTGTGCTGTATTTTTCGTACGACTGGACCCCTGTCGTGATCGCGTTTCGCTGCTTGAGACCTGTTGAATTTCCTGGTCGCCGATCACCCGTGCGGCGTACTCAGCGGTCTCGGGACACTCGATGCGACCGAAGAATCGATTACCGATCTGCCCCAGGAGGTCGTCGGTGACATGCTGTCCGAAGAGTTTAGGGTCTCTCAGCCCGCTGATTGACTGATAGGCGATTGCCACACGCGCTGACTTCGAACGCCCCTTCTTTAGCAGGGACGTCAACGGCAGTCGCCCGGCCTCACTCAGCTCATCGACAAAAAACCATGTGCGCTCGGTCGTGCCTTCGCGTTTTGCGAGCACAAGGTCGGATGCTCTTTTGAAGAGACAACGGTTGATGTTGTCGATCGAATTGCGGGAGATCTCCGTGTTGCCAAGGATCAGCACAATCTCTTCATTTGCCCAGGCATTGAGCGAGACGCGGTCAGTCGCCTTTTCCCAGGACCCTGCAATCGCTTCGTACACGAGCACTTTCGTCGCGATTGTGGAAAAGACGTCGTTCAGCAATCGTTCGTCCGCGTAGTAGCGTTCGACGATGTTGCTCGTGTACGGATGCTGCTCCAGCACACTTCGGCATCGACCGGGATTTGCCAGAGCCCGTAACATATCCGCGTATGTCCAATCCAATCGACGAAGCATGAATGACATCATCACCGCGTAGAGGAGATGGCGAGCCGCGTTCGCAAAGTACGGCTGATCAACCGCGATTCCCGAAGTGAAATGCTGAATGAGGGCGTGGATGATGCTCTCGACGATCTGGATCAGGCCCAAGAACAGCTTAATACAACGACAGCCAGGACGATGACCACGAAGGCCATCGGAAGAATCAACAACAATTCGAATATTCGGCGCATGGTTAGCTTTCCTTTCCAGCTCGTTCGATTCGCAGTCGCCGACGGTTATCGTCGGCGATGTCATGGGCGAGATATTTCTTTCCCGACTGCTTCATGGCGTCAGCGATATCTGCCAGTTTCTGACCGGCGTGGTGCCGGTCGATGAACAACTCCGTGGACTCTTCACCGCGCGTCAGCTGGACGTAAGCCAATTCCTTGTTGGTCATGCCGCCGCCAAGCAGGCGGTATGCCTTGCGGACACTTTGGCCCTGCATTTTGTGAGTGGTTGCGGCATAGCCCAGCGTGAGCTGTTCCTGGCTCAGTTCTTTCGTACTGACTCCCGTCATTCTTCTGAGAGACGAGTTGTTTTTCAGGAGCGCCTTCGCGGCGTTGGATTGTTCCGGACTCAGATCCCTGTGCTTCTTCAGCGTCTGTTCA
>JAYVNW010000846.1:0-1716 GCA_043758225.1 Candidatus Kuenenia sp.
ATCGCAAAGACTCTTGAAACGCCCGTGATGTATACGTGGGACCCCACGGCTCGTCGCCATTCGATCGGTGGAATTCGCTCACTGGCATTTTCCAATGATTCGCTGCAACTGGCTGTTGGAGGCATGGGAAAGGTCGGAAACATCGACCACCTCGAGGGCATGTCTCGTATTGAAGTCTTCAACTGGCAGACGAATGAACGCCGATTTGAAATCGAAGATGGCAAGTACAAAGGACTCGTTGAGAGTCTTCAATTCGGTCCAGGAGATGCATATCTCATCGCAGCCGGAGGCGACCAAAATGGGTTCGTCAGCGCGTATAACATGCAGGATGGAAAACTGCTGGCTCAGGACAAAGCGCCGATGCATGTTCATGATTTTGAGCTGTCGCCCGACGGACGTTCCATCATCGCTGTCGGGCATCAGCAAGGCTCAGTCATCGATCTGTTCGCCTAGGGACTTGGCTGCTTGATAAACACGACAGTCCATTCGGCCGTCTGCTGTTGTGTCCAACCAAATTCTTCCTGAACAGTCACACAGTATCAAAGAAATCCACCGGTCGAAAGCCGCGTGAAGCCAAATTACATCTCGTCAGTGATACGATCGAAGTCTTTCCACCGGATGTTGATCGCGGCCAATGCCGCCGCAAAGCAAGTGCCTCCCGGTGAGCCAACAGCGTCGCATGCGGAAACGTTCATTCTTCTTCAGCGGGAGCTGGTAGACAACCTTGATTGTTTGCTCGTGTTTGTTGAGCATCCTGAAGTCGAACCGACGAACAATCGCAGTGAACGGAATGCTCGGCTAAAAGCCAAGATTCGCAAGGGAGCCCGAACGAACAAAACAGATGCCGGTGCGAAACGACGGGGTATCATCGTGACGGTTTTGGCGAGTCTTCAAACACGAATTACCAGCTTCACGATGTCGTCCGATCAGTGCTTTGGATCCAATCAGGAATCGTTTGATCTGATCTTTGATTGACGGACTGCACCACAGCGAGCAGGTGCAGGAAGACATTTCCAACGCGCTTTCCTGTCTGAAAACTGGCGGCCTTATCGCCTGCTGCCCTTGAGCAGAATCTTCAACCTTAACGTAACCTGAATTCTTCAGAATCGTTGCTTGATGTTGTCGACGTCACCGCGTTTAACCTTGTAGTCGTAATGAATCCTTTCTGTGAATCACGCAACTCTGCGTCCTCGCTTTGCAACAGCAATGATCGGTCTGCGTGATTTTCTCCTCTCTTTGACGAGCCCCGAAACAGCCTGGGAAAACAACGTGGTTGCCCGTCAGAGATCGCCGTACGTCTAAAACTCATCCGCAGATGAGGCCGTCTCAAATACAACGGCGTGTTTGAGATCTTTTTCAATCCAGATCTGGTTCAGGAAACGGGTATCGATTCAATACTGAAATCCCTGTCTTCCGATCCGTCTTCAGAAGTGGATATTGAAGTCGTGGACAGTGTGCGGAACTTTCTGTTTGGGCCTCCGGGATCCGGCGGGCTGGATCTGGCGAGCCTGAATATTCAAAGCGGCAATCTCCGGCACCGTCAACAGCGACCTTAATAACGACGGCAAAGTCAGCCTCAGTGAACCAGCAATCGCCAATGCTCAGGTGCAATTGATCAACACTGTCGATGGCTCCGCTGTCGCGACAACAACAACGAATCGGCAAGGGCAGTATTCGTTTGGAATTAAGGACGGACTGCGCACAGGAGTTTATCAG
>JAYVNW010000847.1:0-1729 GCA_043758225.1 Candidatus Kuenenia sp.
AGCGCGTTCGGCTCACACATTCTGATGCTCGGCTCACACATTCTGCCGCTGCGAGATTAGAGAACAGCGATTAACCAGGGATGACTTGATTCAATCGAATTGCATACACTTTGAAAATGTTTGCCGCGTTGGTAGTAGTCGGAGTCTGCGCAACATGTCGCGGTAGTCGTTAGTTGTGCTTCAATTTAAGTGGACGGAGTAGCAGGGATGATTATTATTACCTTTCGCCAATCGCCGAATGTATTTCGATCGGCAATCGTGATTCTGATGGCAGCATTTTTCGCGTTCGGTCCTGTCCTTACAGCCACTTCTCAGGCTCAAAAGCCTGGTGCTGAACAACTGCTGAAAGGCTACAAGCCAACTCAGAAGGACGTCGAATACGACACGCCTGATGCCGCCGAAATGGCCAAGTGCAGTGTTGATCTGGAAAAAGGCAGCTATGTTGTCACGAACGCTGCTGGCCAGGTATTGCGAAGATTTACGGATTCCAACGCTGACGGCGCTCCGGACATGTTTCGGTATTATCACATGGGCCTTGAGGTCTATCGTGAAATGGATACCAACGGAGATGCCCGCACTAAGAAGAATCAGCGAGCCGATCAGTATCGCTGGATGAATTGGGGCGGCACACGCTGGGGCTTGGACGACGATGAAGATGGTCGCATTGAAAGTTGGAAAGTCCTCTCCGCCCAGGAAGCCGCCAGAATCGCAGTTGAATCGATGATCAGCGGTGACGCGGCACGTCTGAATACAGTGCTGCTGACCGATGAAGATCTGCGTGTTCTGCAATTGCCTGCAGAAATGGCAAAGAAGCTACAAGTGGGACTCAGTGACGTGGCTAAGAAAATGCAGGCATCATTGTCCAGTTCAAAAGTGTTAAACAAGAGCAGCGTTTGGGTTCGCTTCGATCCGCCTCTGCCTGCAATGATTCCCAAAGAAGACTTGGGTGCAGCCCGTGACATCACCGTTTATGAAAACTCAATGGCAACCGTGCAGAACGGTGAAAAATACGATCTGATTTCGATCGGAGAAATGATTCAGGTTGGCGACGTCTGGAAGCTGGCCGAGGTTCCAGTACCTGTGGATGCAACCGGAAAATCAGTTGTGGCTGTTGGCGGAGTTATGATGCAGCCCGCGATTGATGAAAACTCCGGGCGTGTTGAGCCCGGCAGCGTTGGCGCGATGTCTCCAGAAATGCAGAAGCTGCTGGCAGAACTACAGAAGATCGATGAAGGCAGTCCTAAACCTGATGCCTTGCCCCAGGCTTTTGCAGACTACAACGTGGCACGTGCGAATCTGAGTGAAAGGTTGATCGCAGCGTCAAAGACCGATGAAGATCGTCAGCAGTGGATTCAGCAATTCACCGACAGCCTTTCTACGGCAACTCAATCTGGGTTGTATCCGGCTGGTTTGCCGCGACTTGTCACGCTTCAGGAGTCGGTCAAAACAAATGAAAAGCTGCTGGGTTATGTGTATTATCGTCGTCTGATGGCGGAATACGCCGTCCGCTTGAAAGACGACGATAAGGCCAAAATAGAAGCTGATATTCGCAAAGCGCGTGAGCTCACTCAGAAGTGGTGGTTCGAGCAGCTGGAAGCCTTCGCCCGCAAATGGCCGACGTCTGAAGATGCTCCGGATGCCGTGGTTCAGTTGGCCATCAGCTATGAGTTGATGGGGCGGCTTGATGACGCCAAAGCATGGTACGAACAGCTCGCGAAAAACTATTCAA
>JAYVNW010000848.1:0-3265 GCA_043758225.1 Candidatus Kuenenia sp.
TCGTTTTGCTGTGTGCTGGCTTTCTGGATCGCATCATACGCGCAGTGATGATTCGTGATGATCAGGCCGCTGCCTGAAACAAACGATCCCGTGCATCCGTTCACACGGCAAATGCCATCGACCAGGCTGATTTGATCGGGATTAAAAAGTTGATCGGCCGTCAGCTCAATACCCCTCGCCGCCAGATCCAGTCGCGGCAGTTCGCTCATCGGAAACATGCCATCGTCCGCGAGCGTTAAGGGAATCGATTGTGACAGACTGATAAGACTTATGGACATGATTACGATCTGAACAATGTGGTGTGACATGTTTGTACTCGAAGGAAGCGAAGTGCGGGCTGCAGAATAGCAGGAGTGTAACTAAAGTGCCGACATTTCCGTTGCGCATCGAAAACTGGATCCAGATGGCGGACTATTTACAAATGAGTACCAAAAAATCTGCCGCGCGGTCAGGGATTTAAATAAAGATAATACGATGACTCCGGAATTTTTCGACATCATCAGTTAGAAATCCGTATGACATTTGGATGCGGTGCAATTACGTCATTATGCACCAGCACGCCGTCTTCGCCGACGTAGAAGACATGTTCGCCATCCACCTCGATGTTGTAAACCGTCTCGCAGGATTCTCGGCGGGTGAGAGATTCGACGTGGCGTGGCGTCGGCGAGGAGCAGGGATTCGCCGATGCGAAGTTCTCCGGCGGGGACGAATTCCTGACGGTCTTCGCTCCAGAACGGGTGTGACGCCGTTGTGCCGATGGCTTCGGCTGAGCCTTCGATCCGGATGTCGAGGATCTCAGCGTTCTCGTGAATGAACTTCGTCGTGACCAGACAGCCGTCACCGGGATTCGGTGTCGGGCATGGCAGGATGTGGCTGACGGTGAACAGGCCGGAGAAGCCGTGTTCGGGAAGATCGACCTCAACCGTGCTGCCGACGACCAGAGGCGTCTCGACGATGTCATTTTCCGCCGAACCGTTGTCCATCGCAGCGGCGACGAGCGACGGATCAATCGGGAACCCGGACTCATCGAACAGTTCCGGTAACGGATCACCCGGTTGCCAATGCGGGTCAATGTCAACTGCCGAGACAGCACGTTCCGGACGTTCGGTGACTGTGGTCAACTCGTCCAGCGGCATCCCACGCTCGATGATGTGCCGAGTCCCGTTCGGCTCCGTATGTTCAAGCCTGACGATTCGCCATTCCGCCGGATTGATCTCGCCAAGCGGCGATTCGGTTTCTTCACCGAGCGGATTGTTTGCGAGGACTCGGTTCTGGAATACCTGGAGGTCGCGGATGTCTTTGCTGAGATATTGCTGCGTGGCAGCGTTGGCATCACTGGCTGGTTCCCGATCTGAGACAGCTCGGGCTACATCTGCCGCCGCCATCAGCGGCTGCGGGTGGTTCCTGGAGTCCTGTTTGAAACTCATCACCCCGCCAACCGTCAGCAGCAAGGCTGCCATGATGGCGAGGCCACGGGAAAGAGCGCTTCGCTTGTGTTCAGTTTTCAGTGTTCGGGGTTGAGTGGGAGTGTTGGTTTGAGGTCTTCGGTTTTCGGAACGGACGTGGCGTGGCGTGACGATAAGCGGTCGTTCGAGCAAGGCCGTGGCGGTTGAGTTGTGGTCCTCGGTCAAAGCGGTGTTGTGTTCAGGCGATTCACTGAAAGCTGGCGACGGAATATGGAAAACGCCTTCGCCAAACCGGAGGCTAGCGCCTTGCGGCTGATGGGGGACGAACGACTCGGAGGGCTGACGCCCTGCCGCTCGCCGAGGGATTGTTTCGTCGCCGAGGTTCTATCGGAATTTGATTGCCAACCGGGCACTTTCAGTGCGTGGCACTGGTGTTCCTGCTCCTGTAGTGCTCCTCGCAGAATCGATGCTGTTCATTGGGTTTACGATTGTGGCATTGGATAAGGATCGGCGAAGGCTCCGAAGGCTCCCAGGCCACCATCCACTTCCAGATCGGTGGCCGTTACAAAAGACGCATCATCGCTGGCGAGCCACAGAACTGCCGACGCGACTTCTTCCGGACGACCAATACGACCCAGTGGATGACGGTTCGCCAGTTGCGCTTCGCCGCCCTGTTCGCGCAATGTTGCTTCAACGAGCGGCGTGTTGATCGCACCGGGCGAAACTGAGACGACTCGTATTCCTTCCCGAGCGTATTCAACGCCCCATTGGCGTGTTTGCAGCAGATTGGCCGCCTTGATCGGGCCATAGCAGCCAACACCTCGAGTCGTCCGATGCGCTTGACCGCTGGCGATGTTGACAATCACGCCGCTGTGCTGTTTCAACATCTGAATCAACGCATGTTTCGCCAGCAGCGTATAACCTGTGAAATTGATTCCGACCATGCGATCCCACATCTCAGCAGGAAACTCATGAATCGGCTTATAGGACGACGGCGGCTGAATCGCGGCGTTGTTCACCAACACATCAAGACCGCCAAATGTCTGAACCGCGAACTCCACGGCATTGCGACAATCGTCTTCGCTCGAAGTATCGCCAGCAACAAATGTGATCCCATGCGGCAGGTCGGCTGCGGAGTCCGAGTTGATGTCCATGCAGACAACATTCGCAGCGGATTCCGCAAACGCTTCGCAGATCGCTCGCCCGATTCCGCTTGCTCCACCGCTGACGAGCACGACGCGTCCCGCGTTTTGATAGGTGACTGATCCACTGGGGCGTGAGTTCTTCATCGGGCTGCTTTTCTGGCGGCGAGCGATCTGTAACGCTATGATTGCGAAATGGCATCATAGCGACAATCTCCTGGCTGCAAAGCAGTTGGGCATGATCGCGTGCGCTTTGGATTTTCGTCTCGATATCAACTCATCGCTTTTCGAATGGTGACCCACATGGCCAAATCAACTTGCCCCGTATCGCGTGCGGAGTTTCTCAAGGATGCAACGCCGGTTGAAATCACAATCAATGGAATTCCAATGACCGCTGACGTCAAAGAATTTTCCACAGGATCGCTGGGCTGGTACTTGAACGGCAAGGCCAACGTCAAAGTGGGCGACAAATCCGTCAGCGTGCAGATCGGCCTGAACCTGACGATCGTTGGTTCAAAGGAGTTGCCGAAGTAAAGTTATGTCGAATGCTCGTTTCACCACTCCAGAGGTACCGGCCGGTTGACATTGGCCGCTCGTCAAAAAGACGTCATTGCCGACCGCCCCGAACAGGACCACGGATTTTGCGAATTACAGATCGTTCGAAGAACAATAGTCGCCTTTCGCTCCGTGAAAGTAGCGAATCGCATGGGAAAGTAG
>JAYVNW010000849.1:0-2335 GCA_043758225.1 Candidatus Kuenenia sp.
CGGCAGCTGCCAGCATTTCGCTTTCCAGCTCGCGAATGAACTCCTGAGTGACAAATTGCGACTCGGCCGAAATTCCAACAGCTTCACGTTCGATGCGACGTGCCTGAATTTCTTCTTCAATGCCTTTCCGAATGGCCTTGTGGATCGTCTCGGGAGTGATCCCATGGGTCACGTTATATTCCATCTGCAGTTTACGGCGACGGTTCGTCTCGTCGATCGCTTTCTGCATACTGTCAGTCACTTTGTCTGCATACAGAATCACCTTGGAATTTACATTTCGAGCTGAACGGCCAATCGTCTGAATCAAACTTGTTTCACTGCGGAGAAAACCTTCCTTGTCGGCATCCAGAATGGCCACCAGCGACACTTCCGGCAAATCCAGCCCTTCACGCAATAGATTCACGCCAACCACAGCATCGAATTTTCCTTCTCGCAATTCACGCAGGATCTCGACACGTTCAACTGCGTTCAGTTCTGAATGCAGCCATTCGCATTTGATCGATTCTTCCTTCATGTACGCGGTCAGATCTTCGCTCATGCGTTTCGTCAAAGCTGTGATCAATACACGTTCGTTGATCGCCGCACGCTCACGAACTTGTTCAATCAAATGCTGAACTTGCCCGCGTGCGGGTACGACGAAGATTTCCGGGTCGACAAGGCCCGTCGGACGAATGACCTGTTCAACAACTTCGCCACCCGTCTGATCAAGTTCCCAGTTGCCCGGTGTCGCCGAAACGAAAATGCGATAGGACGGCTTGCAGTTCCACTCGTCGAACTTGAGAGGCCGATTGTCTTTCGCCATGGGCAGTCGAAATCCATGATCGACCAGCGTCGTTTTTCTGGCATGATCACCAGCGTGCATCGCGCGAATCTGAGGTAACGTCGCGTGTGACTCGTCGACGAAGATCAGAAAATCCTGCGGGAAAAAATCATACAATGTGTACGGAGCCTCACCGGGCTTTCGTCCGGCCAGTGCTCGACTGTAGTTTTCGATACCGGGACAGAAACCTGTTTCCTTCATCAGTTCCAGATCGTGCCGAGTCCTCGCGGCCAATCGCTGTGCTTCGAGTAGTTTGCCTTCTTTGCGAAACTTTTCCAGAGTGGTGTCCAGTTCCTCGCGAATTTCATCCAAGGCAGCATCGATACGACTTTGAGGCAAGACAAAGTGTTTGGCCGGATAGATGTAGATCTCTTTTAATGACTGGGATTCCTTGCCGGACACCGGATCAATCATGCTGAGCTTCTCAATTTCGTCGCCCCAGAGTTCAATTCGATACGCGAATTCTTCGTACGCAGGCCAGCATTCGATGACATCACCACGAACTCGAAATTTGGCTCGCGCAGGATCGTAGTCGTTTCGATCGTAGTGAATGTCAATCAGTTTCATCAGCAGTTTATCGCGATCCACCTGCTGGCCGACGTGCAGCGGAATCATCATGCTGAGATAGTCTTTTGGAGAACCCAGACCGTAGATGCAACTCACGCTGGCCACAACGATGACATCATTGCGGCTGACTAAGGCACTTGTGGCCAACAGACGCAGACGATCGATTTCTTCGTTGATCGAAGCGTCTTTTTCGATGTAGATATCACGCTGCGGAATGTAGGCTTCCGGCTGATAGTAGTCATAATAGCTGACAAAATATGAGACTGCGTTGTTCGGGAAGAACTCGCGAAACTCACCATACAACTGAGCTGCCAGAGTCTTATTGTGCGAAAGTACCAGCGTTGGCTTTTGCACTTGCTGGATGACGTTTGCCATCGTAAACGTCTTACCGGATCCGGTGACGCCCAGCAGTACCTGCGTGCGTTTGTCGTCGTTGATGCCTCTGATCAGCGATTCAATCGCCTTTGGCTGATCGCCAGCCGGGGCATATTCGCTGACAAGTTCAAACTTCCTGTTCTGGTGCGACATTTACAGCTTTGGTCGACTCACAGTTTTCTTCTGTTGGCGCTGCCGTTCCTGCTGACGACGCTCTTCTTCAGCAGCGAACTGAGGCCCGCGTTTCTGGTCACCGGCAGCCATTTGGGCAATCGGCATGTGCCCTTCGACCCATTCCCAACCCAGCGGATCGCTGAGTTCGACCTTTGCAAGGTAGGCCCATGGAGTCCCAGGATGTTCTGAGATGACGCGGTTCAAATAATCCAGCGCTTTGTCGTTCATTTTGCGAACGTTGGCACCGGCGTTGATTGCTTCCGACGGAACCAGCCTCCACTGATTGCTTTCAGGTTTTGAAAACGTTTTCGGATTGGATTTCATTTCGGCAAGAACAGCATTGTAGCCGAACGTGCGAACTCGCATGGCGAGAATTCGGCCCATGCTGAGATCAAAGCT
>JAYVNW010000850.1:0-5097 GCA_043758225.1 Candidatus Kuenenia sp.
GACACTGCGTTGTGGGGTTGTCGTGCAGCAGATCTGTATAGCTGTGACCGGTGATCGGCGACATCCCGACGGCTTGTCCATCGACCCCAAACAGTTCCAGAAATGATGGTGCCAGATCGATGAAGTTGATGAAGTCGGCAACTCGACGACCGGGGCGCACAATACCTTCTGGCCAGCATGCGACAAGAGGAATATGATTCGCGTCGTCAAATGTGTGGCCCTTGACTCGAGGGAACGGCGTACCATGATCGGACGTAACAATCAAAAGAGTATTCTTCGCTCGGCCTGGCTTCATCCGCCCTGTCTAAATGCTGCCTGAACGCAGGTTTCCGCAGCAATGGCCATTTTGCAAAGGTTTTTTGGAGTGATTGATCTCAGGAAAACGTCCAATTACAGTTTGAAGATATAACGAACGCTGCAAAACTCAATTATGATACACACCGTCCGGTTGGTGACTGCCCGTCGGATTCCCTCCTTCAATGTGGCTAGATAAAAAACAGTCACATCCCTCCTCACGGCCTGAAACGGTAGACGTATGGCCTCATTGCAAGAATCTGCATTTCTGCACCGCTTGATGCGATGCGTGACGGATGTGCTGCTCGCGTTGACACTTGTGCCAACTGCGTTCTGCGGTGACGATCGTCCGATTGTCAGCTTTGTGAACGATGTAATGCCGGTGCTCACAAAGGCTGGTTGCAACGCTGGTGTTTGTCATGCGAAGGCTGGTGGTGGGCAGAATGGGTTTCAGTTGTCTCTGCTTGGCTTTGAACCGCAGGAAGATTACGAACATCTGATGAAAGAAGATCGCGGTCGCAGATTGTTTCTGGCAGCTCCTGAAAACAGTTTGTTGTTGATGAAGGCATCTGGAAAAATGCCGCATGGTGGCGGGGTTCGCTTACCGGTGGATTCCGAAAGTTATCGTTTGCTGCTGAACTGGATTCGGCAGGGAGCTGCGTACGATGCCGAGTCCGCGCCGCAGTTGATTGCCATCGAAGTAAGGCCGTCGCGCGGGACGGTTCAGAGAAATGCAGAGCAGCAGCTGACAGCCATTGCGAAGTATGCCGATGGCAGTGAGCGCGATGTAACCGGGCTGGCCCTGTTCGAATCAAATGACAAAGGCATGGCCGATGTAAATGATAATGGGCTTTTGAAGATTTCCGACATACCGGGCAAAGTCGCTGTTATGGTTCGGTATCAGGGCAGAGTGGCTGTTTTCAGTGCATCGGTCCCATTGGGAGCATCCGTAGACAATGTACCTGCGTCGAAAAACTTCGTGGATGATTTTGTCTTCAGTAACTTGAAAGAAATTGGCGTTCCGCCGTCGCCGGTTTGCAATGATGCAACATTTATTCGACGTGTGACGCTCGACATTTCAGGTCGTTTGCCAACCGACGCTGAGACCCAGGTGTTCTTCGCGAATCAGGACAGCGACCGTCGTGAACAAGTGATTGACTCATTGTTGCGAAGTCCGGAGTACGCGGATTTCTTCGCCAATAAGTGGACTGCGTTGTTAAAGAATCGTCGCGATGATGCGAGTGATATGACCTCAAACTTCGCGTTCTATGCCTGGGTGCGCGATAGTCTCCTGGCGAATAAGCCATATGATCAGTTGGTGCGAGAGTTACTCGCTGCAACGGGGACTGTCATCGCGAATCCTCCCGTTGCATGGTACAAGCGAGTCAAAGAACCAAAACAACAATTGGAAGATGTGGCTCAGTTATTTCTCGGCGTGCGAATGCAATGTGCTCAGTGTCATCACCATCCTTTTGAACGCTGGAGCCAGGATGATTATTACAGCCTGGCAGCATTTTTCACACAGGTTGGTCGCAAGCCATCTGCGACGCGTGGTGAAGATCTGATCTTCCACAAACGTGGTGTGGCTGTTGCGACCAATATCAAGAGCGGTGCTGCGTTAAGGCCAGCAGCGCTCGGCGATGTGATTTCGGAGATTGCTCCGGACGAAGATCCGCGACTCAAGCTGGCGGATTGGATGAGCCATCCGCAGAATCCGTTCTTCGCGAAGGCCGTGGTCAACCGCTACTGGAAGCATTTCATGCGGCGAGGACTCATCGAACCGGAAGACGATATCCGCGACACGAATCCTCCGACTAATCCCGAACTGCTGGCGGCGCTCGAAAAGCATTTCGTCGAAAGCGGATTTGATCTAAAGGAACTTGTACGAATCATCACGCGATCGAATGCGTATCAGCTCAGTTCCGTGCCAAACGAATATAACGTCGCTGACGAACAGAATTATTCCCGCTATTACCCTCGCCGATTGCAGGCCGAAGTGATGCTGGATGCCATTGATGATCTGACGGGGTCTCGTACGGAGTTCCCAAATCTGCCTTCCGGGACGCGAGCGATCGCTTTGCCGGATAACAGCTATAACAACGCCTCTCCGTTTCTTAAAGTCTTTGGACGACCTGAAAATGAAAGCGTTTGCGAATGCGAACGCATTCAATCATCCAGCCTGGCTCAAAGTCTGCATCTGATGAATGCGGGTGACATTAAAGCGAAACTGGCAACCGGCGGCGGTCGAGCGGATCGGCTGGCGAAATCTGAAACTCCAGTTGAACATCGAATTCGTGAATTATACCAAGCTGCGTTTTCTCGCGAGCCGCGTGATGGTGAAATGAAAGTGGCATTGGATTATCTCGCGGAGCCACAGGTTGACACGGCAGGAAATCCGATCAATCCGCAGGCTGGTGCGGTCAACAGTTTTCAGGATCTGATTTGGGCGTTGATCAATACGAAAGAGTTTTTGTTTAATCATTGATGCAGGACGGGACTTCAGTCCTGACGCAAGTCGTCTTAGAACGGGTCTGGAGACACGTCCTACGGAAAAAGCACAAGTAGATTGGGCTAATCTGGTGAACATATGACAAGAATTAAAACACTGATCTCCCATTTGGCCATCTCCGCAATCACTTTGTTCGCAGCGAATTCAACGTTTGCTCAATCCGTCTGCCTGCCACTCCCGCGCCTGCTCACCACGATGCCGATGGGCGGCACCGTCGGGACGCAGGTTGAGATCACGATCTCGGGTGAGAACATCGAAGACATCAGTCAGATGATCTTCACGCATCCTGGAATTACTGCCGCGCCGAAGCTCGACGTCAACGGTCAGCCTGAGCCCAACAAATACATTGTCACGATTGCCGCTGATTGCCCAATGGGAATTCATGAAGCGCGACTCATGACGCGGCTCGGCATTTCGTCGTCGCGGGTCTTCTGTGTCGATGCGCTGCCCGAAGTCACTCGAACAACGGCGAATACATCGCTACAAACGGCAATGGAGCTGAACGTGAATTCCATCGCCAATGCCGTCATGACGGATCGTTCGGTTGATCATTACTGGTTCAACGCGGTCAAAGGAGATCGATATGTCGTCAACTGTGCTTCGCGCGGGATTGATTCGAAACTTGATGCCGTGCTGATTATCGGTGATTCTGGGGGACGCGATCTGGTTGTCGAACGACGCGGCGGAATGCTGGACTTTACGGCCACAGAAGACGGCAAGCATGTAATCAAAGTCCATGAGCTGACATTCAAAGGAGGCCCGGCCTATTACTATCGCCTGTCGATTCAGGAACTCGCTGCAGATGCTCCATTGTCCGTGTTCGCATCGACGAAAACAGTGAACTCATTTTCATGGCCGCCACAAGGGCTTGTCGAGACCGCGACTCTGACTGAAACGGAGCCCAATAACGTTCAGGCTGAAGCTCAGAAGATTTCGTTGCCGTGCGATATCACCGGAAATTTCTTTCCGGCAGCCGACGTAGATCGCTTTGAATTCACGGCGACGAAGGGTGATGTGTGGTGGATTGAAGTGGCATCCGAACGTCTCGGTCGTCCTACCGATCCTGCAGTCATCATCCAGCGCGTGGCTGGCGAAGGCGCGGATCAGAAATTCATAGACGTCGCCGAATTCACCGATATCGCGAGTCCGATGAAGCCGTCGAGCAATGGTTACGCTTATGACGGGCCTCCGTTTGATGGTGGCTCATCAGACATCATTGGAAAGTTGGAAATTTCGGAAGACGGCGCGTATCGATTGCAACTCACGGACCTGTTTGGTGGAACTCGAAACGATGCACGCAATATCTATCGGCTGATCATTCGCAAAGCCGAACCGGATTTCGCGATCGCAGCGTGGGGCCTGCATATGGAACTTCGCAACGGCGATCGAAATGCGCTTTCAAAGCCACTCGCTCTGCGTGCCGGATCAACAGTGGCACTTGAAGTTGCGGCCGTTCGACGCGATGGCTTCAATGGCGCGATTGAACTCGTGATGGAAGGTCTGCCGGACGGTGTTACGGCTCAAGGATTGAAAATTCCTGCCGGAAAAACTCAAGGCATCATGGTGATCACAGCCGATCAAAATGCTCCGGCGGCATTGGCAAACGTATCGTTTTATGGCAAGTCTTTTTTTAACGAAAACGTCGAACAGCGATCGGTTCACATGGCCGCCATGGCCTGGCCGATTGTAGATTCATGGGGTGAGATTCCTCATCCTCGCCTTATAACCGGATTGCAGATTTCTGTAACACAGTCGGAATTTGCTCCGATCACAATCGCGGCGGAGAAGAAAATCTGGGAAGTTGCAGCGGGTGAAAAACTGACAATTCCGCTGGTCCATACTCGACGCAGTGAATTTTCGGGTTCGACTCTGCAACTGAAAACATTCGGTGACGGTTTTGAAGGCGTGCCTCGGTTCGATGTGTCTCTGGAGGCCGATCAGTCCGAAGCCGTGCTGGATATCGGAGCTTTGAAAACACCGCCGGGCGATTATCTCATAGCATTCTACGGCAGTGCGGTGGTAAAGTATCGTTACAATCCGGATGCAGTGAAAGCTGCGGAAACCGTTAACAAGGCTGCAGAAGAATTGGTGGCATCGGCAACAGCGGAATTGCAAAAACGAACGAATGAAGCGACGGCGGCGGCCTCAGACAACAAGGCTGCAACCGACGCTGCTGTAGCCGAAGCGACAACAAAGAAACACGCAGCGGAGATCGCATTGACAGCGGCGGCGGCGAAACTCAAAACCGTTACTGATCAGGCGACTCCGAAGGACACGGCGGATATTGTGTTGTC
>JAYVNW010000851.1:0-2520 GCA_043758225.1 Candidatus Kuenenia sp.
GACCAGTTGTTTAGTTTCTGAAGGTTTGTATTTTGCCAGTGCCGTCGTCAGCGTATTCAGCACTTTTTCGGGATCACGGTTATTGGTGTATGCCAGAAACGTACCATCCGGAGCCGCGAGATAGAGGCCCTGTGTCGTGCCGTTTTCGAAATCGTGACGCGGGCCCTGGCTGGCGATCTTGCGATAGAAGTCACCTTCAGAATCCTCCTGTCGGCGCTGATTCCATTGATCGATGGCTACAGGAATGGTTTTTGTTTTGAGTAATTCTACAACGGCTGGATCTGCGAATGTCGACTCACGGTCGATGACACCATTGTTTCACGAACAACCCAACGGATGCCCATCCATCGCCCAAATAAAGATCGGCTTTTTCTCGCCAGCCGCGATCTGCTGAGCAGTCAGGACAGATATCTTCCACGGAATCGTTCGCCACAACGCAGAATTATCCGGTTGCAATTCTGCATGGAGTTTTTGGAACCTGGCCTCCGTCAACTCTTCGGCTGTGGTTGCTGCGGACATCGCAGCTGAGGTGACCATCGCTATACACACCATGCTAATGGAAAACAATAAATGGCGAATGATCATGATGATGTTTCCTGGGCTCGTCTGTAAACAAAACAACGCCTCACGTGTATGTCATGCACAGATTGTCGCACGTGCCCGTCTGACTTGTCCAGCGGGAATGCAAAATGAACGTTCATGGAATTCCTGGGCCGCCCCAGTCGTGCGCTAATTGCAGGCAGCAGCTCCCTGAAATTGTGCAGACTATTCCGTCAGGAATTCCATTCGAGCAATTCGCTGTCGCTTAAGTCACGCGATTACCGCAGGGTTGCCGGAGTTTGACAGGCGAACTGGATATTTGGTACATAGGCTGCACTGTTGTCGTGGGAGCAAGCAGAAATCTCTGTCGATCATTGTTCGTCGACTTTGATTTCCGAAGCTCATGAATCCAACCTGATCCTGAATTCAATAGTCGCTCCTCCACCGAGCCGATTCCACTCAGAGGGAAAAATGCAATATCAGATCCCCGGTACTTCGCCCTTGCAGGTGATGAGCACTCATCAAAAGGCGCTGAGTGTTAATCTGGATCCGCGTCGATACGGCACATTCGCCGAAATCGGAGCTGGTCAGGAAGTTGTGCGATGGTTCTTCCGCGTTGGCGGCGCTGCGGGCACGATTGCCAAGAGCATGTCTGCCTACGACATGAAAGTCAGCGATGCCATCTATGGTCGAGCCAGTCGTTACGTTTGCCGCGAACGGCTTGAGGCGATGCTTGATCAGGAACATAAACTCAATCTGGACAGACTTTTTGAGCATCGTGGTGAATCGAGTACTTTCTTCACCTTCGCCGATACTGTTGCGGCTCAGGGTTACAAGGGTGGAACCGAGTGCCATGGCTGGATGGGAATAAAATTTCAGGCACATCCACGTGATGAAGACAGTCAAGTTATTATCCATGTGCGAATGCGTGATACAGAAATGGCTCTGCAGCAGGAAGCCCTGGGCATTGTCGGTGTCAATCTTGTCTATGGTGCATTTGCGTTCAATCACGAACCTGAATTGTTAGTTGATTCATTGCTCGACGGACTTTCCACGTCACGCATTGAAATCGACATGATCGAATTTTCCGGCATCGCATTCCGCCGCGTCGATAATCGATTGATGAGTTTGAAGCTTGTGGAACTTGGTCTAAGCGGCGCGGCGATGTTCGCCGCGAACGGTGCCGTGCTGCAGCCGTCAGAGTTTCTGTATCGCAAACCGATCCTAGTGGAACGCGGAAGTTTTCGACCTGTCTGCAACGTCAATGTCGATATGCTGCGGTGCGCTCACGAAAAGTTCTCGCAGTTGCCGGAGGTCAAAGGAAAAGAAGTCGCGCAGATTATGGAAATCACGATGCGCAATCTGAAGGCGAAAGGTGAGATCGATCGACGTGACTTTCTGGCGCGTGCGGACGTTATGGCAGCGTGCGGTATGAACGTACTGATCTCCGATTACTTCGAATACTACCGACTCGCCGCGTATCTGTCGCAATGTACCAGGGAACGCATTGCTATCACGATGGGAGCCGGAAGCCTGCGTGAACTGTTCGACGAAAAATATTACACCGCGCTGGAGGGCGGAATTCTGGAATCGTTTGGTCGACTCTTTAAGAACGGACTGAAGATCTACTGCTATCCGCTGATGGATCAAGAAACCAACGCTTTAACGACCTGCGACAACCTTGAAATCGATCCGGAACTTCAGGGGCTCTACAACTACCTGCTTCGACGAGGTGGCATCAACAATCTTGATAACTTTACCCCCGAGTGTCTGAACATATTCTCTCGGGAAGTCCTTCGGAAAATTGGCGAGTGTGATCCCTCCTGGGAACAGATGGTCCCAAAATCAGTCGCCACAGTGATTAAGGAAAGAAAGTTTTTTGATTATCAGTGCGAAGCGATGACTTGTGCTTTGGAGGCTAGTGTGATTAGAAAAATGGCAAATTGAAAAAGCCTCCTCTACGAATCGGGTCAAACGATG
>JAYVNW010000852.1:0-2543 GCA_043758225.1 Candidatus Kuenenia sp.
TAATCGTTCTCATGCAGAGCTGAGAATCAGTTTGCATGATGATCCCGGACCAATGTGCAGTGTTGAGCGACTGCCGCAGACCATTGTTCTTCCGCCGGACAAAGCAGAAACGATTCACTATGTGGTCACGCCAAGTCGCCGTGGCGCGTCTGAAATGATGGCCGTGCATCTGCGGTTTCCGACGCGACTGGGCCTGTGGACTCGCCAACAGACGCGCCAACTTGTGACGCCCATTCGCATCTATCCTGACATTCGCGCGGTGTATCGATATGAACTGATGTCGCGGCAGAATCGCCTGTCGGAAATCGGTGTACGAATGGTTCGAATGCCGGGCCAGGGCCGTGAATTCGAACGCCTGCGTGAATATCGATACGGTGATGAAATTCGCCAGCTCGACTGGAAAGCCACGGCTCGGCAGCGAGAATTGATCAGCCGTGAATTTAACGTCGAACGCAATCAGAACATTGTTATCATGGTCGATTGCGGGCGCTTCATGCGCAGCGAGACGGATGGAATTTCCTATCTCGACCGCGCATTGAATTCGGCCATCATGCTCAGTTACATCGCACTGGGACAAGGCGACAACGTCTCGCTGCTGGCGTTCAGCAATCGCATCGAACGTTTCATTCGACCTGTAAGAGGCAAGCCTGGAATCCAGTCGATACTGCGATCAACGTACGACATTCAGACATCGTCACACGCCTCCGACTACAGCATGGCGTTGGAATATCTGACTACTGTCCAACGTAAGCGAGCATTGGTCGTGTTGATCACATTCGTCACCGACGAACTGCAGCTTCGTGTCATTGGCGACAGTCTGAAGTTGAGGTCACTGCCGTATCTGCCGCTGTGTGTTTTGTTGCAGGACGTCGGTTTGCGAGCGATGGCCAATCGAATTCCCGAAACCGACCTCGACGCCTTCCACACTGCCGCTGCGGCTCAGATCCTCACCGGCCAATCCCACGAAGCCGCCTCCCTCCGAGAAGCCGGCGTCATGCTCATTGACACGCCACCTGATCTGCTGACAGAACGCCTTATCAACGAATACCTGAGCATCAAAGCACGGAATTTGATGTAAGCGTGATGTTCCAGACATCAGTCGTTTTTCATCCCCCTTGGCTTATGTTGTGGTTCCGCGAAGCCGGAGGAGGAACGACTTACTTCTTTTCAAACTCAGCGTCTATCACATCATCGTCACCTTTTGCAGCGCCCGGCGCCGCACCAGCATCTGCTCCTTGACCTTTGTCGGCGTGCATGTGTTGAGCCAGTGCCTGAGACGCCTGCATCAGTTCATCACATGCAGTCTTGATTGCAGCAGCATCGTTGCCTTCTGCCGCTTTCTTGACTTTCGCCATGGATGCCTCAACGGCAGACTTAGACGAAGCATCCAATTTGTCGGCGTGCTCTTTCAGTGTCTTTTCAGTCTGATGGGTCAATGCGGAAGCCTGATTCCTGGCAGCGGCCAGTTCCTGCTTTTTCTTGTCTTCTTCGGCATGCGATTCGCCATCTTTTCGCATGCGTTCGATTTCTTCCGGTGACAGACCACTGGACTGTTTGATCTGAACCGAATGCTCTTTTCCCGTCGCTTTGTCTTTGGCCGAGACGTTCAAAATTCCGTTCACGTCGATATCGAACTTGACTTCAACCTGAGGAACTCCGCGTGGTGCCGGTGGAATGCCGTCCAGATTGAATTCGTCCAGCAGACGATTGTCGGCGGCCATCTTGCGTTCCCCCTGAAAAACTCGAACGTTCACTGCAGGTTGATTGTCAGCAGCGGTTGAGAACGTTTCAGTCTTGGTTGTTGGAATTGTTGTATTGCGTTCAACGAGAACCGTCATGATCCCGCCTTCTGTTTCAATACCAACGGAGAGCGGAGTGACGTCAAGCAGAACGATATCTTTAACGTCGCCGCCAATGATGCCACCCTGAATCGCAGCACCAAGAGAAACCACTTCGTCCGGGTTGACGCCCTGATGTGGCTCTTTACCAAACATATCCCGCACCAGCTTTTGCACTTTCGGGACTCGAATCGAACCACCGACAAGCACGATTTCCTGAATATCGCCGGCCTTCAACTTCGCGTCCTTCAATGCATTCAAAACCGGCTGACGGCAACGTTCGACGAGCGGATCAATCAGCTCTTCAAACTTGCTGCGGGAAATGGTCAGTTGCAAGTGCTTCGCACCACTGGCGTCGGCCGTAATGAACGGCAGATTGATGTCCGTCGCCTGTTGCGATGACAGTTCTTTCTTGGCTTTTTCCGCTGCTTCACGCAGACGCTGAAGTGCCATTGGGTCCTTGCGGAGATCAATGCTTTGTTCCTTTTGGAACTCTTTGGCGATGTAGTCGATCAGAACTTCGTCAAAGTCGTCACCACCCAGGTGCGTGTCGCCGTTTGTACTGAGTACTTCGACAAGTTCATCGCCGACTTCCAGAATCGATACGTCGAACGTACCGCCACCAAGGTCAAAGACGCAAATCTTTTCTTCTTTTTTCTTGTCGAGTCCATAGGCCAAAGCGGCTGCAGTAGGCTCGTTAATGAT